>NZ_JBEYEI010000007.1:0-199636 GCF_040633895.1 Streptomyces sp. NPDC007863 | reverse complement strand
TTCAACCAGGACGGCGAAGCCGACATCATCGCCAAGGACACCAGCGGCAACCTCAAGATGTGGACCCACAACGCGGGCGGCTTCTTCAACTCCCCCATCACCGTGACCGGCGGCTGGAACTTCTCCCAGACCACCACGGCCGACTTCGACGGCAACGGCAAGGCCGACCTCATCGCCCGCAACGACACCACCGGCGACCTCACCATCTGGGCCGGCCACGGCGACACCACCTTCGGCACCCCCGCCAAGCTCACCAGCGGCTGGTAACCCACCGATGAGAGCCCTTCCCGACGCCGGCGAAGCCAGAGAGGCACCCCTTCCCATGCCCCGCACCACACCCGGACCCACTCGGACGAGAGCCGTCGCGGCCGCGATCGTCCTCGGCCTGGTCACGGCCGGGCTCGCAGCGTCCCCGGCCACCGCAGCCGAGACCGTGTACCCGACCTTCAGCAGCGCCTTCAACAACGCCGGCATCGCCACGCAGGCCAGCCCTGGACTCGCGAACCTCGACGGGGAGGGCGACAGCCTGTCGGCCGACGCACTCGACGCCGCAGGATGGACCCGAGGCGCGCGGGTCACCGTCAACGGCACCACCTACACCCGTCCCGATGTGGCCCCCGGGCAGCTGGACAACATCGTCGCCGGCGGCCAGCGAGTGCCCGTCTCCGGAGCCGGCAACGCCCTCGGCTTCCTCCTCACCGCCACAGGCGGTGCCGTGTCCGGTTCCGGCACCGTGCACTACGACGACGGAACCACCTCCTCATACAGCCTCAGTGGCATCGGTGACTGGGAATCCGGCAACACGGTCGCCGCGGCGGTCGTCCTCGGCCGCTCGGCACGCGAGACCGCCCCGGTGAAGCTGTTCGCGGTCACCGTCCCCATCACCACGGGAAAGACCGTCGCCTCGGTCACCCTGCCCACCGCTCCCGCCGACGGGAAGCGCCTCCACGTCTTCTCCATGGCCGTACGCGGCACACCTGCCGCGCCCGGCGGAGCCGCCTGGACCGGAAGCTGGGCCGCGTCCTTCAGCCACGCCGCGTCCACCGCGCAGGGGAGCGACCCCGACTGGTCGAACCAGACCATCCGCATGGTGGTCAACCCTCACACCAGCGGCAGTACGATCCGGCTGCGTTTCGCCAACACCTTCTCCGCCGAGCCGGTGAAGTTGGGCCGCGTCACGGTCACCGGTCAGTCCGGGGGCGCCACCGCCACGCAGACCCCGGTCACCCTGACCTTCGGCGGCAGCCAGCAGGCGACTCTCCCGGCGGGCGGTGAACTCGTCAGTGACCCGGTCTCCCTGCCCGTCACAGCCGGGAAGAACCTCCTGGTCAGCTACTACCTGCCCGGCACGGTGAAGGCAGCGCCCCGGCACCCGTACGCCCGGCAGACGTCGTACTCCACCGCCCGGCTCGCAGGTGATCAGACCACGGATGTGAGTGGCGCCGACTACACCAGAGAGCTGAGCTACTGGAGCCTCGTCAGCGGTGTCGACGTCGCCAGGACGGGTTCCCAGGGCACCGTCGTCGCCATCGGCGACTCCCAGACGGACGCCGGCCACAGCACCCCGAACACCAACCGACGGTGGCCCGACTTCTTCGCGTCGTTCCTGAACAGCCGGTCGTCCTCCGCTCCGGGTGTCCTCAACGCCGGCATCAGCGCGAACTGGCTCACCACGGACTCCACCGGCGGTGGAGGCCCCAGCGCGGTCACCCGTCTCGACCGCGACGTGTTCGCCCAGCCCAACATACGCGAAGTCGTCCTCTACGAGGGCGTCAACGACATCGTCAGCGGTGTATCGGCGACCACCGTGACCAACGCAATCCGGTCGATCGCGTCCCAGGCACGTGCTCGCGGGATCCGTGTCACCGTCGCCACCATCCCCGGCTTCTCCGGCTACCCGTCGGCGAATGCCTCCTTCCGCCTCCGGGAGGCCGTCCGACAGACGGTGAACAACTACATCCGCACCACGAGCGACATCGACGACTACATCGACTTCGACGCCGTCACCAGGGACCTCGACGACCCGTACGCCATCCGGCCGGACATCGCGAGCGACACCGACGACTTCCACTTCAACGACGCGGGCACGGAGCTCCTCGGCCGTACCCTGGCCGACCGTGAGGTGAGGGCGTCCCTGCCCATGGGCGAAACCACGGCCGCCGACTTCAACGGCGACTCGGTGTCCGACCTTCTGGCACGGCACGACCCCACCGGCACCCTGAAGATCTGGTTCGGCCGCGGCGACGGCACCTTCACCTCGGCGAAGGACCTCACCGGCGGCTGGCAGAACTACTCCCAGACCGTCGCCGGGGACTTCACCGGTGACGGCAAGGCCGACATCATGGCCCGCTACGAAGGACCCGCCGACGCGAACGTCCCTCAGAACACGCTCCGTCTGTGGGTCAATCGGGGCGACGGAACCTTCGGTGCGGCCAGCAATGTCACCGGCGGCTGGAACTTCACGCAGACCGCCGCCGCCGACTTCGACGGCAACGGCAAGGACGACCTCATCGCCCGCGACGCGAACGGCAACCTCAAGATCTGGGCCGGGCGGGGCGACGGCACCTTCGGCGCCGCGGCGCAGCTCACCGCCGGCTGGAACTTCGCGCAGACCGTCGCGGCGGACTTCAACGAGGACGGCGAGGCCGACATCATCGCCCGGGACCCCGCGACGAACACACTGAAGATGTGGACCCACAACGCGGGCGGCTACTTCAACTCCGCCGTCACGGTGACGGGTGGCTGGAACTTCTCCCAGACCACCGCCGCCGCTGACATCGACGGCGACGGCAAGGGGGACATCCTCGCCCGGGACGACGCCACCGGCACCCTGAAGGCGTGGTCCGGTCGGGGCGACGGGACCTTCGGCATGGCGCGCAGCCTGACGGGCGGCTGGTGATCCCGGAAGACGTATCGACGTCAGATCGCGCACCGGCGGCGCCCGAGTCCTCGAAGGGACTCGGGCGCCGCCGGTGGTTCATCCCACGGACCGGCCCGCCGCAGCGACCTGCTGCCACGGACGGCCGCTCCGCCTCGCCACGTGGGACACGGTCCTACTTGGCGGCGCCGAAGGCGGGGGTGACGGAGCCCTTGTAGGTGTCCTCGATGTACTTCTTGACCTCGGGCGAGTTGAGGAGCTTGGCGAGCTTCTCGACCCGGGGGTCGTTCTCGTTGCCCTTCTTGACGGCGAGGAGGTTGGCGTAGGGGTTGCCCTCGCCCTTCTCCAGGACCAGGGCGTCCTTCGCCGGGGAGAGGTCGGCCTCGATCGCGTAGTTGCCGTTGATGACGGCGGCGTCGACGTCGTTCAGGGCGCGGGGCACGGTGGCGGCCTCCAGCTCCTTGAACTCCAGGCCCTTCTTGTCGGTGATGTCGGACAGCTTGGCGTCGGTGCCGACGCCGTCCTTGAGGGTGATGAGGCCGTTGTCGGCGAGGAGGTGGAGGGCGCGGCCCTCGTTGGTGGTGTCGTTGGGGACGGCGATCGTCTGGCCGGCCTTGATGTCCTTGAGGGACTTCACGGACTTGGAGTAGACGCCGAGCGGCTCCAGGTGGACGTCGACCACGGGGACGATGGTGGTCTTGTTCTTCGCGTTGAAGTCGTCCAGGTAGGGCTTGTGCTGGAAGAAGTTGGCGTCGACCTGGCCGTTCTGGGTGGCGGTGTTCGGCAGGACGTAGTCCGTGAACTCCTTCACCTCCAGCTTCAGGCCCTCCTTGGCCGCCAGGTTGTCCTTGACGAACTTGAGGATGTCGGCGTGGGGCGTCGGGGACGCGGCGACGACGAGCGCCTTGTCGGCGGAGCCGGCCTTGTCCTTGGCGGAGGCCGGGTCCGAGGAGGTGCCGCAGGCGGTGAGGCCGAGGGCGAGGGCGGTGACGGAAGCGAAGCCGGCGGCGAGCTTGATGTTCTTACGCACGAAGAGTGCCTCTTTCTTGTGGAGCGGTGGACGCCTGGACAACAAGTCCGGGCTCAGGGGGGTGGTCTGGGGGGCCGTCAGGCGGTGCGGCCGCGGCGGGCGAGGAGCCGTACGACCCCGTCGCCGAGGAGCTGGACGATCGTGACGATGGCGACCAGGACGACGACGGTGACGAGCATGAAGGTCGTGTCGAAGCGCTGGTAGCCGTAGGTGACGGCTTTGGAGCCGAGTCCCTCGCCGCCGACCGCGCCGGCCATCGCGGAGTAGCCGATGAGCACGATGACGGTGGTGGTGACGGCGGCGACCAGCGAGGGCAGGGCCTGCGGGAGCAGCACCTTGCGGACGATGGTCGGGATGCCGCCGCCCATGGACTGGACGGCTTCGACGAGCCCGTGGTCGACCTCGCGGATGGCGGTCTCGACGAGGCGCGCGAAGAAGGGGATGGCGCCGATGGCGAGCGGCACGATCATCGCGGTCGGGCCGATGAAGGTGCCGACGACGAAGGTCGTGAAGGGGATCAGGGCGATCAGCAGGATGATGAACGGCAGCGAGCGGCCGATGTTCACGATCGCACCGACGACCTTGTTGACGGGCCGGTTCTGGAGCAGTCCGCCCTTGTCGGTGAGGACGAGGAGGATGCCGAGCGGCAGGCCGCCGACGATGGTGACGACGGTGGCCCACAGGACCATGTAGAGGGTGTCGACCGTGCCCTGTTCGAGCAGGGGGCGCATCTCTTCCCAGGTCACTTGGCACTCTCCTTCGCGAGCACGTGCGGCTGCTGTACGGGGACGGCGGGGGCGGCCTCACCGTGCGGGTCGTCGACGGGCTCGACCTGGAGGCCCTGCTCGCGGAGGAAGCCGATCGGGACGACGTTCTCCTCGTACCGTCCGGGCAGTTCGATCCGCATCCGGCCGATCTGCTTCCCGCCGACGGTGTCCATCGCGGCTCCGAGGATGGAGATGTCGATGTTGTACGTGCGGGAGAGCTGGGAGATCACCGGCTGGGTGGCGGCCTCGCCGTGGAAGGTGACGTCGACGACGGTGCGGTCGGCGCCGGTGGCCTGGCCGCTGACCGGGAAGAGCTCGGCGGCCAGCTGGGAGCCGGGGGTGGCGAGGAGTTCGGCGACCGTGCCGGACTCGACGATCCGGCCCTTCTGCATGAGGGCGGCGGAGTCGCAGATGGTCTTGACGACGTCCATCTCGTGCGTGATGAGCAGGACGGTGAGGCCGAGCTGCCGGTTGAGGTCGCGCAGGAGCTGGAGGATCGAGCGGGTGGTCTCCGGGTCGAGGGCGCTGGTGGCCTCGTCGGAGAGGAGGACCTTGGGCTCGCCGGCGAGGGCGCGGGCGATGCCGACGCGCTGCTTCTGGCCGCCGGAGAGCTGGCCCGGGTAGTTCTTCGCCTTGTCGGCGAGGCCGACGAGGTCGAGGAGTTCGAGGGCCCGGCGGGAGCGCTCGGCGCCCGGGACGCCGAGGATCTCCAGGGGGAGCTCGATGTTGTCCTTGACGGTGCGCGAGGACAGCAGGTTGAAGTGCTGGAAGACCATGCCGATGCTGCTGCGTGCCCGGCGCAGGTCCTTGCCGGCGCGGCGGCCCTTGCCGGCGAGGGCGGTGAGGTCGACGCCGTCGACGGTGACCGTGCCGGAGGTGGGGCGCTCCAGGAGGTTGACGCAGCGGATCAGGGAGGACTTGCCGGCGCCGCTCTGGCCGATCACGCCGAAGACCTCGCCCTCGCGGACGTGGAGGTCGACGCCGTCCAGGGCGGTGACCTGGCGGCCGCGTGACTCGTAGACCTTGGTCAGGCCCGAAGTGGTGATCACAGGGGTTTCCGTCACTGTCGAGTGCGCGACGCGTGGGTCCGCCGTGCACGGGGCATTCGTCATTTCGGACAGTCAGGCGCACGGGGGGCCGTTCCGGCGGGGCCGGGGAGGCGGTGTGCGCGGGGCGGGCACGGTCCGACGCCGGTGGGGCGGTCGGATCGGCTCGGCCGTCGGGGTCTCGCTTCGGGGCGCGAGGCTCAGGCGGGGGCCCTCAGATGGCGCACATTCGACACATGCGAAGAGCACCGGGCGTCTGGATCGCCTCGGTCGCAAGGATGCGGCTGCTCGTCGTGGTCATGGCTGCAAGTAAAGCATGCGCAGGTGCGAACGGAAGTCCGGTGTCCGCATTCCGGACGCCGCTGAGACGTGGGATGGACGGCCGTACGAGGCTCCGCGCCCTGCGCGGCCTGCGCCGGAGCGGGTCCCGGCGGGCCGCCCCCGGAAGCGGGGCGGGGACGGGATGTGGCCAAGGCCACGGTGCCCCGGCGTCCGTCGGCGGGCTCGGCGGGGCCGGGCGTCCGGGGCCTTTCGCCCCGTAATACCCTCGGGCGCATGCTTGACGCCCTCACGGTCGCGGTCTCGGTGGCCGCGCTCGCCCTCGCCGCCTGGTGCGGCTTCGCCGCCTACCGGGACCAGCCCACCAAGGACTGGCACTTCATCGGCATGGCCGTGGTGACCTTCCTGGTCCTGGTCCAGCTGATCGTCGGCATCGTGCAGCTGGTCCGCGGCGAGACGGCCGAGGAGGGGACGGTCATCTTCGTCTCCTACCTGCTCGGCGCGCTGTGCGCGGTGCCGATCGCCGGCTTCATGTCGCTGGCGGAGCGGAGCCGCTGGGGTTCGGCGACGGTGGCGGCGGGCGCGGTCGTGCTCGCCGTCCTGGAAGTGCGTCTCTTCGACATCTGGACGGTGGGCTGACCATGGCGGAGACGGTGGAGACGGCACGGGACGCGAAGCCGGGGCGGACCCGGCTCGTCTCGGGCCCGGGCATGCTGCTCGTCTGGCTGTACGGCGTGATGTCGGTGGGCGCGGTCTCGCGCTCGATCTACCAGGTGTCGACCGAGTTCGACCGGGCCCCGCTGGCGTACGCGCTCTCGGCGGTGGCGGCGGTCGTGTACGTCTTCATCACGTACACGCTGGTGCGCGGCGGGGAGGCGGCGCGCAGGGCGGCGCTGGTGTGCTGCGCCGCCGAGCTCGCGGGCGTGCTGGTGGTGGGGACGTGGACGCTGGTCGACCCGTCCGCCTTCCCGGACGCGACGGTCTGGTCGGACTTCGGGTACGGCTACGTCTTCATCCCGGTGCTGCTGCCGCTGACGGGCATCTGGTGGCTCAGGCGGTCGCGTACCGCCTGAGCGGTGTCAGGCGGCCTTCTCCAGGGTGACGAGGGTGAGCCGGGGACCGACCTCGCGGGCGCCGACCTGGGCGTAGCCCCGGGCGCGGTAGAGGCGGAGGTTGCCCTCGCTGCGGTGGCCGGTGAAGAGCTGGAAGCGCTTGGGCGCGGTGTCCGCCGCGGCGAAGTGGCGCTCGATGGCGTCGAGGAGCCGGCCGCCGATGCCGTGACGGCGCAGCCGCGGGTGGACGATGAGCTTGGCGATGTGGACGGTGCCGTCCTCGTCGGTGCGGGCGCGGACGGAGGCGACGACCTCGTCGCCGAGCCGGGCCACCAGGGCGTGGCCCTCGGCGAGCTCGGCGCGGACGGCGTCGAGCCGCTGGGTGAGCGGCTCGATGGCCCAGTCGCCGTACAGTTCGGCCTCGCTCTGGTAGCAGAGGTACTGGAGCTTCAGGATCTGCTCCGCGTCGTCCGCGGCCGCCGCCGAGATGGTCACACTCAGGCCCATGTGCGCATGCCTCCCGCTCATCTGATCACCGATCGGTACCCCGCACCCTTCCCCGTCGACCGGATGCGGGAACCTCTGCCGCGAGCATTCTGCGCAGGCATCCCAGGCAACGGGAACGCATCGGCCCCAGACTGCCTTGTGAGATACCCAACGTTCCTGCGATTTCCCGGTAGGTGGGGTCCGCGGGGTCGAGCATCGCGTGCAGGAGGCGGGGGCAGCGGCCGGGTGTCCTGGTGACGGCGGCCCGCAGGGTGCTGCGGCGTTCGGCGGTGAGTGCGGAGCCCTCGGGGCCCGGCGCCTCGTGGCGCACGTCGGGCGGCGCGTCGCCGCGGTAGGGGCGCTCCCGGCCGCTGGTGCGGCGGGCCAGGCGGGCCTCGGCGCGGACGGCCCGGCGGAGCCAGTCGGCGGGACGCTCGGGGGCGTCGTCGGCGCTGAGCCGCTCCAGGAGGCGGAGCCAGACGGCCTGTTCGAGGTCGGCGGGGTCGATCCCGGCGGCCGCGGCCTCGGCCCGCGACTCGGCGGCCAGGAGCGGGGTGAGGGTGGCGAGGAGGGATTCCGGGGAGGTCATGCCCGCCACGATGCGGCGGCGCCGGGGCGCGGTTGCGCCCCGGCGGCGGAACCACCCGGTCGGCGTACGGCGGTACGCGCCGACCGGGCGGCGATCCGGGTCAGCGGGCGCGGAAGTCCCCGGCGGCGAGCAGGGCGGTGTCGGGGTTGTCCGAGAAGATGCCGTCGATGCCGGTCTCGAAGTACCGCTCCAGGGCGCCGAAGGCGTCGCCGTAGGCGGCCGGGTCGGTGCCCTTGCGGAAGTCGGCCGGCAGGAAGGCGTTCTCGTTGCGCTGGGTGTACGGGTGGAGGATCAGGCCCTCGGCGTGGGCGTCCCGCACCAGGGTGGTGGGGGTGGTGAGCCGGCCCGTGGCGTCCTTGGGGATCACCAGGTCGAGGGTGGGGCCGATGCCCTGGGCGTACGAGGCGATCCAGCGCAGTCCGGCCGGGGTGACGAGGTCGGCGACGGTGCGCGGGTCGCCGGACTCGACGAAGTCCCAGGGGCGGGTGGCCGCGCCGGAGAGCAGCACCACCAGCGGGGAGTCGACCAGCTTCGACAGGCGCTGGACGCTGCCGGGCTCGAAAGACTGCAGGAAGACGGCGGAGTCCGCGCGGTGGCGGCCGTAGCGGCGGAGCAGCTTCGCCAGGCGCTCCTCCAGGCCGAGGCCGAGGGAGCGGAAGTAGGTGGGGTGCTTGGTCTCGACGTGGAGCCAGATCTCGCGGCCCCGGCGGCGGCCCTCCTCGTCGGCCCAGCGCAGGACCTCCTCGAAGGTGGGGACGGTCCAGCGGCCGTCGTAGAGGGTGTTCTCCTGCCGGGTGCCGGGGATGCGCTCCTCGGCGCGCAGGGTCTTCAGCTCGGCGAGGGTGAAGTCCTCGGTGAACCAGCCGGTGTAGGCGACCCCGTCGACGGTCTTGGTGGTCTTCCGGGAGGCGAACTCGGGGTGGTCGGCGACGTCGGTGGTGCCGGTGATGTCGTTCTCGTGGCGGCAGACCAGGTGCCCGTCCTTGGTGGGGACGAGGTCCTGCTCGATGACGTGGGCGCCGAGGTCCAGGGCGTGCCGGTAGGAGCCGAGGGTGTGCTCGGGGCGGTAGCCGCTGGCGCCCCGGTGGGCGATGACGGTCGGGACGGGGAGCGAGCGGAAGCCGCGGCCGTGCCCGTGGCCCTGGCCGTGCGGGCGGCCGGTCTCGGCGGCCTGCGCGGTGCCCGCTCCGGCGGCGAGCCCGGCGGAGACGCCGAACGCGGCGGCGCCGGCCGCTCCGAGTACCGAGCGGCGGGCCGGGGTCCGGGGTGCGCCCTGGGTCATGGAGGTCCTCCTGTGTGATGTCCCGCACCTGTCGTCGGGTGGACCCGACGGTAGGGACCGAGCCCCTACGGGCGGCAGACCCCGGCGGAACATGGCGGAAACACGCGTCAACACCGTGTATCCGTTCGGTGAACCCGATGTGCGCACGACGGTGACCCGCGAGTATCGTCCGGTGCTGCACCGTCGGCTCTCCGGAGCCGCCCGCCCGACACCGGAGGAACCGTTGTCCCGTCACGCGATCGTCAAGGCCACCCTCGGTCCGATCCTGCGTCTGATGTTCCGCCCCCGCGTCGAGGGCGCCGAGAACGTCCCCGGGACCGGGCCGGTGATCCTCGCGGGCAACCACCTCACCTTCATCGACTCGATGATCATGCCGATCTGCCTGGACCGCCAGGTCTTCTTCATCGGCAAGGACGAGTACGTGACGGGCAAGGGCGTCAAGGGCCGGCTCATGGCCTGGTTCTTCACCAGCGTCGGCATGATCCCGGTGGACCGGGACGGCGGCCGGGGCGGTGTGGCGGCGCTGATGACGGGCCGCCGGGTCCTGGAGGAGGGCAAGGTCTTCTCGATCTACCCGGAGGGCACCCGCTCCCCCGACGGCCGGCTGTACCGGGGCCGTACGGGCGTGGCGCGGCTCGCGCTGATGACGGGCGCGCCGGTGATCCCCTTCGCGATGATCGGCACGGACCGGGCGCAGCCGGGCGGCGCGGGCTTCCCGCGTCCGGTGCAGGTGACGGTCCGCTTCGGCGAGCCGCTGGAGTTCTCCCGCTACGAGGGCATGGACCGCGACCGGTACGTGCTGCGGGCGGTGACGGACTCGGTGATGGCCGAGGTCATGCGGCTGTCGGGTCAGGAGTACGTCGACATGTACGCCACCAAGGCGAAGGCCGCGTAGCAGTCGGCCGTACGCGGCGAGGGCGCCCCCGGGATCGTTCCGGGGGCGCCCTCGTGCGTGGGGCGGGGTGCGTCAGTGCTCGATCGCGCCGTCCGCGAGCTTCTGGTCCCTGAGGAGGAACCAGGCGGCGACGGCGGTGGCGAGGAGGACGGCCGCGCCGACGCCGGCGGCGATCCGCAGGCCGTCGACGAAGGCCTCCTGGGCGGCCGAGACGAGGGCGCCGGCCCGCTCCGGGTCGAGGGCCGAGGACGCCTCGACGGCGCCGCCGAGCGAGTCGTGGGCGGCCGCGGCGACGTCCGAGGGAACGCCGGCCGGGGTGGTGAAGCCCCGGTAGACGCCGGTCACGATGGAGCCGAGGACGGCGATGCCGAGGGCGGCGCCGAGCTCGTACGCGGTCTCGGAGACGGCGGACGCGGCGCCGGCCTGCTCCTTGGGGACGCTGGAGAGGATCACGTCGGCGGTGACGGTGAAGGCGAGGCCCGCGCCGACGCCGACGACGAGGAGGCTCGCGCCGAGGACCGGGTAGCCGGTGGTCTGCCCGATGGCGGTCAGGACCGCGAGGGCGAGGCCGATGGCGGCGAGGCCGCCGGCGACGGCCGAGCGGACCGAGAAGCGGCGGGCGAACCGGCCGGCGAGCAGACCGGCGGTCACCGAGCCGATCGCGGCGGGCAGTTCGGCGAGGCCGGCCTCCAGCGGGGAGCGGCCCTGGACCAGCTGGAAGAACTGGGACAGGAAGAACACCAGGCCGGCGAGGCCGAGGATGGTCAGCAGGTCGGCGAGGACGGCGCCGGAGAAGCCGCGGTTGCGGAAGAGGCGCATGTCCAGGAGCGGGGCCGGCAGGGTGAGCTGGCGGCGGACGAAGCCGGTGAGGCCGCCGGCGCCGACGAGCGCGGCGACGGCCACGTCGAGGGTGAGGCCGTGCGAGGCCAGTTCCTTGACCGCGTAGACGACGCCGATCATGCCGACGAGGGAGAGGGCGACGCTGGGGAGGTCCCACGGGCCCGGGTTCGGGTTCTTCGACTCGGGGATCAGCTTGGCGCCGATGACGACCAGGACGGCCATCACGGGCAGGTTGATGAGGAAGACCGAGCCCCACCAGAAGTGCTCCAGGAGGAAACCGCCGACGACCGGGCCGACGGCGGCGCCGGCCGCGGCCATGGCGCCCCAGATGCCGATGGCGAGGCTGCGCTCGCGCGGGTCGTGGAAGAGGTTCCGGATGAGGGCCAGGGTCGACGGCATCAGGGTCGCGCCGGCGACGCCGAGGAGGGCGCGGGCGGCGATCATCATCTCGGGGCTGGTCGCGTAGGCGTTCAGGACCGAGACGGCGCCGAACGCGGCGGCGCCCACGAGGAGGAGCCGCTTGCGGCCGATGCGGTCGCCGAGGCTGCCCATGGAGACCAGCAGACCGGCGATGACGAAGGAGTAGACGTCGCCGATCCAGAGCAGCTGGGTGCCGGTCGGCTTCAGGTCCTCGGAGAGGAAGGGGGTCGCCAGGCCGAGCACGGTGGCGTCCACGGCCACGAGCAGCACGGCCAGGACGAGCGCGGCGAGGGCGAGCCACCGGCCGGGACGGCGCACGCCCTCGGTATGGCTCTCCTCGTTGCCCTTGTCGTAGCGGACGGTTTCGGTGGTCACTTCTCCACGCTCCTGCGCGCTCCGCCGAGCAGCAGCTCGGCGATCATGTAAGAAAAGTCGTTGGCGGCGACCCGCCCGTCGGCGACGGCCCAGGCGCCCGAGCCGATCAGCCCGTAGAAGGCCTCGCAGAGCCAGGCGGGGCTGAGGTCGATCCGGAAGGTGCCCTCCTCCTGGCCGCGCCGGAAGAGGGCGGCGAGGCGGGCGTCGAGGCGGGCCCAGCCCTCGTTCTGCCCGTCCCCCTCGAACAGCTGGTTCTCGGTGACGAGGAAGGAGAGCAGCGGGGCGGCGGGCTCGGAGGCGGCGACGAGCCGGCGGACGGCCTCGTCGGCCGGCCCCTCCTCGATCCGGGCCGCGTCGAGCGCGGCCTCCGCCTCCTCGATGCACATCTGCTCAAGGGCCCGCACCAGGGCGTCCCGCCCGGCGAAGTGCCGGTGCAGCGTGGCCCGCCCGATGCCCGCGGCCCGGGCGACCTCGTCCATGGTGGCGGTCGCCTTGCGGGAGAGCAGGGCGGCGGCGGCGCGGAGCACCTGGGTGCGGTCGACTGACATGAGACAACCATACACCGTGTGAGACATTTTTGTCTCACACGAAATTCCGATGCCTCACCGAGGGGCGGGGCGGGATGCTGTGCGGCATGACGAAGTCGCTGCTGCTGATCGACGTGGACGGACCGCTCAATCCCTACGCGGCTCAGCGCGAGCGCAGGCCGGAGGGGTACACGACGCATCGGATGCGGCCGGGGGGCTGGTTCGAGACCAAGCCGCTGCGGGTGTGGCTGAACCCGGGGCACGGGGCGGAGCTGCGGGCGCTGGCGGGGGCGTACGAGCTGGTGTGGGCGACGACGTGGAAGGGCGAGGCCAACGAGTGGATAGGCCCGCACCTGGGGCTGCCGGAGCTGCCCTTCATCGACTGGCCGACGATGCACGGGGCCGCGCCGGAGGGGACGTTCTGGAAGACCCCGTACGTCCTGGAGTACGCGCGGGGGCGGCCGTTCGCGTGGGTGGACGACGACATCACGCCGCACGACCACGCCTACGTCGAGCGGCAGCACGACGCCGCCGCCCTGCTGCGGCACGTCGATCCCCGGCTCGGACTGCTCCGGACGGACTTCGACGCGCTCGCGGAGTGGGCGGCGGCGCTGTGACCCGCTGAGGGGCTACTTCTGCTTGGCGGTGGACCAGGCGTGCTGGATGACCAGGTCGGCCTTGACCTCGACGAGCTGGGCGGCGACGGCGGAGGGGGCGGTGCCGCCGCGGCCGTCGCGGGAGGCGAGGGCGCCGGGGACGTCGAGCACGGTGCGGACCTCGGGGGTGAGGTGCTCGGAGATCTTGGCGAACTGCTCGTCCGTGAGCTCGTCCAGCTCCTTGCCCTCGGACTCGGCGACCTTCACGCACTCGCCGGCGACCTCGTGCGCGACGCGGAACGGCACGCCCTGCTTGACCAGCCACTCGGCGATGTCCGTGGCGAGCGAGAAGCCGGCCGGGGCCAGCTCCTCCATGCGCTCGCGATTGACGGTGAGCGTGGCCATCATGCCGGTGAAGGCGGGGAGCAGGACCTCCAGCTGGTCGCAGGAGTCGAAGACCGGCTCCTTGTCCTCCTGGAGGTCGCGGTTGTAGGCGAGCGGCAGGGCCTTCAGGGTGGCCATCAGGCCGGAGAGGTTGCCGATGAGGCGGCCGGACTTGCCCCGGGCCAGCTCGGCGATGTCCGGGTTCTTCTTCTGCGGCATGATCGACGAGCCGGTGGAGAAGGCGTCGTGGAGGGTGACGAAGGAGAACTCCTTCGTGTTCCAGATGATGATCTCCTCGGCGATCCGGGAGAGGTTCACCCCGATCATCGCGGTGATGAAGGCGAACTCGGCGACGAAGTCGCGCGAGGCCGTGCCGTCGATCGAGTTGCCCGCGCTGCCCCGCTCGAAGCCGAGGTCCTTCGCGACGGCCTCCGGGTCGAGACCGAGGGAGGAGCCGGCGAGGGCGCCGGAGCCGTACGGGGAGACCGCCGTCCGGGTGTCCCACTGGCGCAGCCGCTCGGCGTCCCGGGAGAGGGACTGCACGTGGGCGAGGACGTGGTGGGCGAAGAGCACCGGCTGGGCGTGCTGGAGGTGGGTCCGGCCGGGCATGGCGACGTCCGGGTGCGCCTCGGCGAGGCCGACGAGCGCGTCCTGGAGGTCGGCGATCAGGCCGCCGATGGTCCGGGCGTGGTCGCGGAGGTACATCCGGAAGAGGGTGGCGACCTGGTCGTTCCGGGACCGGCCGGCGCGCAGCTTGCCGCCGAGCTCGGCGCCGAGGCGCTCCAGGAGGCCGCGCTCCAGGGCGGTGTGGACGTCCTCGTCGGCGATGGTGCCGACGAAGGAGCCGTCGGCGACGTCCGCCTCCAGCCGGTCCAGGCCCGCGAGCATGCGGGTCAGCTCGTCCTCGGTGAGCAGTCCGGCCTTGTGCAGCACGCGCGCGTGGGCCCGGGATCCGGCGATGTCGTAGGGCGCGAGGCGCCAGTCGAAGTGGACGGAGGCGGAGAGCTTCGCGAGGGCCTCGGCCGGACCGTCGGCGAAACGCCCGCCCCAGAGCCGGACGTCACCGTTGTTGCTGCTCACTTCTGGTTGCTCCTCGCCTCGATGATCCGAAACCCTTGATGCATGAGTATGCAGAACTCCGCATGATTCGTCAATCGAGGGCCGCAGGCCCCCGCTCCCCACCCTCGCGGGGGAGAACGCCTCCCGCACGACAAGGACACGGCCCCGCCGACGCGCGCCGTCCAGCCTCTCCGCATGGCACACGAGGCGGAATCGCGGAAGGCGGCCGTACGGCGTCTGGGACGGGGGCTTCCCCTGGACCGGGCACTGGACGTGACACGGCCGAAGGCCTGGGCGGACCTGGACGAGGACATACGGCAGGCGGTCCGGTGACGCGGTGGAGCCCCGGCGGACGAGGGTGCTCCTCGACGACCCCGAGCCCGCCGTCGTACGGGAGGCGCGGCGGGCCCTGTGGTCATGACGGGGCCCTTCCGTGAGACGGTGCGTCACGGCGGGTCCCCACGGCGGAAGATGGACCCATGGGAAAGACATATGAACGTATCGATGGGCGGCTGCGGGCCTTCATCGAGGAGCAGGCTCTCTACTTCGTCGCCACCGCCCCGCTCTCCGGGGACGGGCACGTCAACCTCTCGCCGAAGGGGCGGCGGGGCACCCTCGTCGTCCTCGACGAACTGACCCTCGCCTACGTCGACTTCGGAGGCAGCAGCGCCGAGACCCTCGCGCATCTCCGCGAGCCGGGGAACGGGCGGATCACCCTGATGTGGACCTCCTTCTCCGGTCCGCCCACCGTGGTGCGGGTGCACGGCGACGGGGAGGTGGTGCTGCGGGACGATCCGCGCTGGGCCGAGCTCTTCGGGCGGTTCCCCGAGGAGGCCGTGAAGGACCAGATCAGCGCCCGGGCGATCGTCCTCGTGCACGCGCGGCGGGTCAGCGACTCCTGCGGGTTCGCCGTGCCGGTGATGGAGTACCGGGAGGAGCGCTCGCTGCACGCCGACTTCTTCAACCGGAAGACGGACGAGGAGTTCAACGCCTACTGCGAGGGCAAGGAGCACATCGCCACCAGCCTCGACGGGCTGCCCGCCCTCCCGCTGCCGCTGCCGCCGCTCCCCCACTCGGGCCAGTAGCGTGGCCGGCGGCCCTCGGGCCGCCTAGCGTCGCCGCCATGCGTACCCTCCTCGCGCTCGGCGCCGTGCTGTTCTCGCTCGCGGCCGCCCCGGCTCCCCCGACCGCGCCGCTGCCCGCGCGGATGGCGGACACCGGCGGCGGCTCCCAGCTGATCACCGCCGTCGCCGCCGACGCCTCCGCCACTGCCGGGACGGTCACCTGGTGGGACCGGCGGGGCGGGCGGTGGGTACGGGCGGGCTCGGCGCCGGCCCGGTTCGGCGCGAACGGGCTGGCCGAGGGGGCCACCCGGCGGCAGGGGACGAACACCACGCCGACCGGCCTGTACGACCTGCCGTACGCCTTCGGGATCCGGGCCGCGCCGGCCGGGACCCGCTACCGGTACGTACGGGCCACCGAGGACTCGTGGTGGTGCCAGGACAACGGCTCGCGCGCGTACAACCGCTGGGTCGAGAGGCTCCCGGCGGACTGCCGCCCCGCGGAGGCCGAGCACCTCGTCGCGTACGGGACGCAGTACGCCCACGCGCTCGTCATCGGCTTCAACTACGCCCGTCCGGTGCGGATGCGCGGCGCCGGGATCTTCCTGCACGTGAACGGGAAGGGCGCGACGGCCGGCTGCGTCTCCGTCCCGGCGGACGCGATGCGGGCGATCCTCGCCTGGGCCGATCCGGAACGGCGGCCGCACATCGCCGTCGGCACCCGGCGGGGTCCGACGGCGATCGTGCGGTACTGAGGCTCCCGGGCCGCGCTCAGCTGCCCTTCTGCGCCAGGCGCAGCAGGTGGTCGGCGAGGGCCTGGCCGCCGGTGGGGTCACGGGAGATGAGGAGCAGGGTGTCGTCGCCCGCGATGGTGCCGAGGATGGCCTGGAGCTCGGCCTGGTCGATGGCCGACGCGAGGAACTGGGCGGCGCCCGGCGGGGTGCGCAGCACCACGAGGTTGGCGGACGCCTCGGCGGAGATGAGGAGTTCGCCGGAGAGGCGGCGCATCCGCTCCTCCTTGGCGGACTCGCCGAGCGGGGCCTGCGGGGTGCGGAAGCCGCCCTCGCTGGGGACCGCGTAGATCAGCTCGCCGCCGGTGTTGCGGATCTTCACCGCGCCGAGCTCGTCGAGGTCGCGGGAGAGCGTCGCCTGGGTGACGCTCAGCCCGTCGTCCGCGAGGAGCTTGGCGAGCTGGCTCTGCGACCGCACCGGCTGCCGGTTGAGGATGTCGACGATCCTGCGGTGGCGTGCGGTGCGCGTCTGCGGGACCGACGGCCCTCCGGGCTCGTTCCCCTGCGCGTCGGTCATCGTCGCCTCATTCTCCGGTCGTTCCTTGCCCGTTCGCCTCGTACGCCTCGTACGCCTGCTGGAGGACGGCCGGGAGCACCCGGAGGAAGGTGTCCGCCTCGGCGTCGGTGAGGACCAGCGGAGGCATGATCCGTACGACGTCGGGGGCGGGCGCGTTCACCAGGAGGCCGGCGTCCTGAGCCGCCTGCTGCACCTGGGGCGCGAGGGGCTCGGTGAGCACGATACCCAGCAGGAGGCCCGCACCACGGACATGGGAGACCAGCGGGTGCCCGAGGGCCTCGATTCCGGAGCGCAGCCGCTCGCCGACGGCCTTGACGTGGTCGAGGGCCGCGCCGGCGCCGAGGGTGTCCAGGACGGCGAGGCCGGCGGCGCAGGCCACCGGGTTGCCGCCGAAGGTGGTGCCGTGGTGGCCGGGGGCGAAGAGCTCGGCGGCCGCGCCGAAGGCGACGGTGGCGCCGAGCGGCAGCCCGCCGCCGAGGCCCTTGGCGAGGGTGACGACGTCCGGGTCGACGCCCTCGTGGGCCTGGTGCTCGAACCAGTGGCCGCACCGCCCGATGCCGGTCTGCACCTCGTCGAGGACGAGGAGGGTGCCGGTGGCGCGGGTGATCTCCCGGGCCGCCTTCAGGTAGCCGGGCGGCGGGACGACGACGCCGTTCTCGCCCTGGATGGGCTCGATGATGACGAAGGCCGTCTCCTCGGTGACGGCGGCGCGCAGCGCCTCCACGTCGCCGTACGGGACGTGGGTGACGTCGCCGGGTAGCGGCAGGAACGGGCCCTGCTTGCCGGGCTGGCCGGTGAGGGCGAGGGAGCCCATGGTCCGGCCGTGGAAGCCGCCGTCGGTGGCGACCATGTGGGAGCGGCCGGTGAGCCGGCCGATCTTGAACGCGGCCTCGTTGGCCTCGGCGCCCGAGTTGCAGAAGAAGACCTTCCCGGGGCGGCCGGCGAGCTGGAGCAGCCGCTCGGCGAGCGCGACGGGCGGTTCGGCGACGTAGAGGTTGGAGACGTGGCCGAGGCTCTGGATCTGGCGGGTGACGGCCTCGACGACGGCCGGGTGGGCGTGGCCGAGGGCGTTGACGGCGATGCCGCCGACGAAGTCGAGGTACTCGGTGCCGTCGGCGTCCCAGAGCCGGGCGCCCTCGCCGCGGACGAGGGGCAGCCGGGGGGTGCCGTAGTTGTTCATGAGCGAGCCCTGCCACCGCTCGGTCAGCTGCTGGTTGCTCATGGTTCCCCCTGTCCGTCCGGCACGACCATCGTGCCGATGCCCTCGTCGGTGAAGATCTCCAGCAGGATGGAGTGCTGGACGCGTCCGTCGATCACGCGGGCCGTGGTGACCCCGTTCCGTACGGCGTGCAGGCAGCCCTCCATCTTGGGGACCATGCCGCTGGAGAGTTCGGGCAGCAGCTTCTCCAGCTGGCTGGCGGTGAGCCGGCTGATGACCTCGTCGCTGTGGGGCCAGTCCTCGTAGAGGCCCTCGACGTCGGTCAGGACCATCAGCGTTTCGGCGCCCAGCGCAGCAGCGAGTGCCGCAGCCGCCGTATCAGCATTGACGTTGTAGACATGTCCGTCGTCCTGGGAGCGGGCGATGGAGGAGACGACCGGGATGCGGCCGTCCTCCAGGAGCGCCTGGATGGCGCCGGTGTCGATGGCGGTGATCTCGCCGACGCGGCCGATGTCGACGCGTTCGCCGTCGATCTCCGGCAGGTGCTTGGTGGCGGTGATGGTGTGGGCGTCCTCGCCGGTGAGGCCGACGGCGAGCGGGCCGTGCTGGTTGAGCAGCCCGACGAGTTCGCGCTGGACCTGGCCGGCGAGCACCATCCGTACGACGTCCATGGCGTCCTCGGTGGTGACCCTGAGGCCGGCCTTGAACTCGCTGACGATGCCGTGCCGGTCGAGGGCGGCGCTGATCTGCGGGCCGCCGCCGTGCACGACGACCGGCTTGAGGCCGGCGTGGCGCAGGAAGACGACGTCCTGCGCGAAGGCCGCCTTCAGCTCCTCGTCGATCATGGCGTTGCCGCCGAACTTGATGACGACCGTCTTGCCGTGGTGGCGGGTGAGCCAGGGCAGCGCCTCGATCAACGTCTGGGCCTTCGGGAGGGCGGTGTGCTTCCGCGTGGCGTTGGTCATGACGAGTACGCGCTGTTCTCGTGGACGTAGTCGGCGGTCAGGTCGTTGGCCCAGATCACGGCGGACTCGGAGCCGGCGGCGAGGTCGGCGGTGATGACGACCTCCCGGTAGCGCATGTCGACGAGGTCGCGGTCCTCGCCGACGGAGCCGTTGCGGCAGACCCAGACGCCGTTGATGGCGACGTTCAGCTCGTCGGGCTCGAAGGCGGCGGAGGTGGTGCCGATGGCGGAGAGGACCCGGCCCCAGTTGGGGTCCTCGCCGTGGATGGCGCACTTGAGGAGGTTGTTGCGGGCGATGGAGCGCCCGACCTCGACGGCGTCGTCCTCGGTGGCCGCGTTGACCACCTCGATGCGGATGTCCTTGCTGGCGCCCTCGGCGTCGCCGATGAGCTGGCGGGCGAGGTCCGCGCAGACCTCCCGGACGGCCTCGGCGAAGTCGTCCTGGGCGGGGGTGGCGCCGGAGGCGCCGGAGGCGAGGAGGAGGACGGTGTCGTTGGTGGACATGCAGCCGTCGGAGTCGACCCGGTCGAAGGTGAGCCGGGTGGCGGTGCGCAGGGCGGCGTCCAGGCCCTTGGCGTCGACGTCGGCGTCGGTGGTGAGGACGACGAGCATGGTGGCGAGGCCGGGGGCGAGCATGCCCGCACCCTTCGCCATGCCGCCGACCGTCCAGCCGTCCTTGGAGACGACGGCCGTCTTGTGGACGGTGTCGGTGGTCTTGATGGCGATGGCGGCCTTCTCGCCGCCGTGCGCGGAGAGTTCGGCGGCGGCCTTCCCGACGCCCGGGAGGAGCTTGTCCATGGGGAGGAGGACGCCGATGAGGCCGGTGGAGGCGACGGCGACCTCGCCGGCGCCGACCTCGGTGCCCTGACCGCTGAGGACCTCGGCGACCTTCTCGGCGGTGGCGTGGGTGTCCTGGAAGCCCTGCGGGCCGGTGCAGGCGTTGGCGCCGCCGGAGTTGAGGACGACGGCGGTCAGCTCGCCGTCGGCGAGGACCTGCTGGGACCAGACGACCGGGGCGGCCTTGACGCGGTTGGAGGTGAAGACTCCCGCGGCGGCGCGGCGCGGCCCGGTGTTGACCACGAGGGCCAGGTCCGGGTTGCCGTTCTGCTTGATCCCGGCGGCGATGCCCGCCGCCGTGAATCCCTGCGCTGCGGTGACGCTCATGGAGCGACTCCAATCGTGGAGAGTCCGGTGTCCTCGGGAAGGCCGAGGGCGATGTTCATGCTCTGCACCGCGCCGCCGGCGGTGCCCTTGGTGAGGTTGTCGATGGCGCTGATGGCGATGATCCGGTGCGCGTTCGCGTCGTACGCGACCTGGATGTGAACGGCGTTGGAACCGTGGACGGACGCCGTCGCGGGCCACTGGCCCTCGGGGAGGAGGTGGACGAACGGCTCGTCCGCGTACGCCTTCTCGTAGGCGGCGCGCACGGCCTCGGCGGTCGTGCCCGGCTTGGCGGCGGCGGTGCAGGTGGCGAGGATGCCGCGGGGCATCGGCGCCAGGGTGGGGGTGAAGGAGACGGTGACCCGCTCGCCGGCCGGGCCGGAGAGGTTCTGGATCATCTCGGGGGTGTGGCGGTGGCCGCCGCCGACGCCGTACGGGGTCATGTTGCCCATGACCTCGCTGCCGAGGAGGTGCGGCTTGAGGGCCTTGCCCGCGCCGGAGGTGCCGGAGGCGGCGACGATCACGGCCTCCGGCTCGGCGAGGCCGCCCGCGTACGCCGGGAAGAGGGCGAGCGAGACGGCGGTGGGGTAGCAACCGGGCACCGCGATGCGCTTGGACCCCTCCAGCGCGGCGCGGGCGCCCGGCAGTTCGGGGAGGCCGTAGGGCCAGGTGCCGGCGTGCGGGGAGCCGTAGTACGTCTCCCAGTCGGCCGGGTCCTTCAGCCGGAAGTCGGCGCCCATGTCGACGACGAGGACGTCCGGGCCGAGCTGCTCGGCGACGGCGGCGGACTGGCCGTGCGGGAGGGCGAGGAAGACGACGTCGTGGCCGGCAAGCTCCTCGGCGGTGGTGGGCGCGAGGACGCGGTCGGCGAGCGGCAGCAGGTGCGGCTGGAGGCCGCCGAGCTTCTGTCCGGCGTTGGAGTGGCCGGTGAGCGTGCCGATCTCGACGTGGGGGTGGGCGAGGAGGAGGCGCAGGAGTTCCCCGCCCGCGTATCCGCTCGCGCCCGCGACTGCTGCTCGTACCGTCATCAATACCCTCCTCATGGATGGCATGACTATACGCGTCGCCGTAGTTTTATGCAACGAGCCCGTGCGTGTCGGGCGGCGGGCCGGACGGGGACGGCGCCCCGGCGGTCGGGCGGGGCGGATTCCCGGACTCCCCTGGTATTCGGCGGCCTTCCCTGATGGGGTCGGGCCCATGACGCTCCTCGCGCTCCTCCTCGTCACGCTCCTCGCCGGCCTCGGACTCGCCGGATACGGCTTCGGGCGCCTCGGAGCGACCGGCGTGCGGCGGGCCGACCGGGAGACGCGGCTCCGGTGCGGAGCGGCGCTGTCGGCCGCCGCCGCGGCCGCCCTGTACGCCTGGGGCCTGCTCGGCGTCGGACTCGCGGTCCTCACCACGGACGACAGCGGCACCGGCGCCTTCCCGTCCCGGCCGTGCCGGGTGGCGGGCGATCCGGGCGCGGCGGCGGACGTGGCGGGCCATCGGGTCTCCTACCTGCCGCCCCGCTACCTCTGCGTCCGCCGGGACGGCTCGGAGTACGCGGCCGACACCGGGGGCCGCTCCGCGGGCCCGGCCGCGCTCGCCCTCCTCGCGATCGCGGGCGTGTCCGCGGGTCTCGCGCTCGCGGAGCCGCGTCACAACGCCCGGGGACGGACCGTCAAGCCCATGTGAAGGCACCTGACGGTGGAGAACGAAGAGGGGGATCCATGGACGACGACGCCGTACGGGACACGGAGCGCGGGGGCGCGGGGGCGGAGGGGCTGGACGCGGCCGTGCTCGGGGGCTTCCTCGCCGTGCTCGACCGGCTCGGGGCGCGTGAACGGGTCGCCTATCTGCTGCACGACGTGTTCGGACTGTCGCCCGGGGAGACCGCCCGGGTCATGGGCGGCTCCCCCGACGGGGCGGCCCGGTGCGCGCGGCGGGCGCGGGAGCGGCTGCGGGGTGGGGGGCCGGGCCGGGACGGCGGCGATCCGGGGGCGCGGCGGGCACTCGTGGAGGCCTTTCTCGCCGCCGCACGCGCGCGTGACGCCGTGGCGCTCGCCGCGCTGCTCGCCCCGGACGCGGTGGCGTACTCCGAGCGGGGGCCCGTGCACGGGGCTCCGGCCGTGGCCGCCGCGGCGGCCGGGCTCGCCGGGCCGGGCGTCCTCCTGCGGCCGGCGCTGGTGGAGGGCGCGGTCGGGGCGGTGGCCCACGTGGACGGGCGGCCGGTCGCCGCGGTGTCCTTCGGTTTCCGCCGCGACCGGATCGTCGGCCTGGAGATCACGACGGGAAGGGACGGCCTCCGCGCCCTCGGGCCGGTCTTTCCCGAGGGCTGACGGGGTCAGCGCTTGATCGCGCGCAGCACCACGAACTTCGGATCGCTCGCGACCAGTTCGCTGTTGCCGAAGATGCGGCGGAGGGTGACGTGGTAGCCGAGGTGGCGGTTGCCGACGACCCACAGTTCGCCGCCGGTGCGCAGGGCGCGCCGCGCGTCGGAGAACATGCGGCGGGCGGTGCGGTCGGTGGTGGCCTGGTGGCTGTGGAAGGGCGGGTTGTTGAGCACGAGGTCGAGGGAGCCGGCGGGGGCGTCCGCGAGGCCGTCGCCGACCGTGAACTCGGCCTTGCGCGTCTCCCCCGCGTGGCCCCGGAAGTTCTCCTCGGCGGAGGCGACGGCCTGGTACGACTCGTCGGTGAAGAGCAGCTCGGCCCCGGGTTCGGCGAGGGCGACGGCGAGGCCGACGACGCCGTTGCCGCAGCCGAGGTCCGCCACGCGGGCGTGGCCGAGGTCCGTCGGCAGGTTCCCGAGGAGGAAGCGGGTGCCGATGTCGAGGCGGTCGGCGCAGAACACGCCCGCCTGGTTGACGACCGTGCGGCCGGCGAGCCCCGGCGCGGGCGTGTCGGCGGGGAGCGCGTACCGGTACGGCCACGGGTTCGGCCCGGGCGCGGCGGCCGGGTCCGGGGTGGTGTGGATCAGCCGGGCCTTCTTCACCGCGAGCGAGGTGCGGGTGGGGCCCAGGATCCGCTCGAAGAGCGTGAGGGTGGAGGTGTGGATCTCCTTGACCATGCCGGTGCCGACGACCACCGTCCCCTCGTGCACGGCGGGGGCGAGCCGGTGCAGCTGGTCCTCCAGGAGCGCGAGGCTCTTGGGGACGCGGACGAGCAGGACGTCGATCCGGGCGGGCGGCGGGTCCTGGGTGGTGAGGAGCCGTACGGCGCCGGGGGCGGCGCCGCCCCGCGCGAGGTTGGCGCGGGTGGCCTCGCGGCCGAGGTACGAGTCGGAGATCTGGACGAGCTCCCCGGGCCCGGCGGCCGTCAGCGCGGTGACGAGCGCCCCCCAGCGGTCGCCGAGGACGGCGACGGTGCCGGAGAGGCCGGTGCCGGCCTCGGCGAGGTGGTTCAGCAGGTACTCGTCGGCCGCGTCCCAGGCGCGCAGCGGATCGCGCGGATCCTCGGGGTGGCGGGTGAGGGTGACGTCGCCCCATGGCGTGGTCAAACGGTTCATCGTGCCCCCAGGCTAGCCGCTCCGCCCCGGCCGCCCGCCCCTCGCGGCCGGTCAGCGCAGCGCGGGCGCGTCCAGGTGGAGGTGCCAGGCGCCGGGGCGGCCGACGAGCGTGACGGTCGACAGGGGGCGGACGTCGACGCTCCAGTAGGTGGCGGGGGCGGCGCGGAGCGCGTAGACGAGGGCGGCGCGGACGACGGAGGGTTCGGCGACGGCGACGACGGTGACGTCGTCGGCGGGGCGGGTGTCGAGCCAGTTGCCGATGCGGGAGATGAACGCGAGGAGGGGTTCGCCGCCGTGCGGGGCGGAGCGGGCGTCGGCGAGCCAGGCGTCGACGGCGGCCGGTTCCAGGGCGGCGACCTCGGCGAGGGTGAGGCCCCGCCAGCGGCCCATGTCGCAGTCGCGCAGCGCGGGCTGGGCGAGCGGGGCGTAGCCGAGGGCGGTGCCGGTGGCGCGGCTGCGCGGTGTCGGCGCGCAGTAGCGGAGCTCGGCGGCGCCGAGCGGGAGGAGCGCGGGCGCGGCCTGCTGCACCTCGTACCATCCGGCCTCGTCGAGCGGCCGGTCGTCGTCGAAGCGTTCGGCGAGCAGGGAGGAACTGCGCGCCGCCGCGACCAGCGTGACCCGAAGACCCATGGCCGCGATCGTGAGGCCGGTGGGGCCACGGGTCAAGGGGCGCGGCGGGGGGACCGGGAGGCCCCGCTTCACCGGTGCCCGAGAGCCCTCCACTTGTCCGGATTCTCCGGTGGCCTGAATCCGACCTCGATGCGGGCGGGGTCCGCGGAGATCCCGTACGGCCCGTGGACGGTGCCGGTGGCGGTCTCGGTCACGGCCGGGGGATGCCGAGGCCGTGGGCAGGTGTCAGGCGGGTTTCCGGGCCGGCGCGGTGCCCCCGCGCGGCCGGCCCGGCCCGGCCGGGCGTCACGGAAGGAGTTCGTCCATGGCGGTGCGAAGCCTGCGGACGCCCTCGGTGATCTCCGTGGGCCCGGCGACACCCGCGAAACTCAGCCGGATGTGGCCGGCCGGCGGTTCGGCGCAGAAGTAGGGCCGGCCGGGGGCGGCGGCGACGCCGGCGCGGAGGGCGGCGGCGAGGAGGGCGGGCTCGGGGAGGGTGTCGGGGAGGCGGAGCCAGAGGTGGTAGCCGCCGGAGGGGATGTGGGGCAGGGCGAGTTCGGGGAGCCGGAGGGTGACGGCGGCGGTGAGGGTGTCGCGGCGGGCCTTCAGCTCCTGGGAGACGGTCCTCAGGTGGCGGGACCAGGCGGGGGCGCCGACGAGTTCGAGGGCGGCCTCCTGGAGGGGGCGGGGGACGAAGAAGCTGTCGACGACCTGGATGGCGCGGAGGCGCTCCAGGACGGGGCCGCGGGCGGCGAGCGCGCCGACCCGGAGGCTCGCCGAGGTGATCTTGGTGAGGGAGCGGACGTGGACGACGACGCCGTCGGGGTCGTCGGCGGCGAGCGGCGCGGGCAGCGGCGGGGCGTCCTCGTGGACGAGCCGGCGGGCGAAGTCGTCCTCGACGACGAAGGCTCCGGCGGCGCGCGCGATGCGGACGACCTCGCGGCGGCGCTCGGGCGGGAGGACGGCGCCGGTGGGGTTCTGGAAGAGCGGCTGGCAGACGAGGACGCGGGCGCCGGTGGCGCGGAAGGCGGCTTCGAGGAGGTCGGTGCGGATGCCGTCGGCGTCGGTGGGCACGGGCACCGGGCGCAGTCCGGCGGCGCGGGCGACGGCGAGCATGCCGGGGTAGGTGGGCGACTCGACGAGGACGGGGGTGCCGGGCGCGGCGAGCGCGCGGAGCGCGGTGGTGAGGGCGGACTGGCCGCCGGCGGTGATGAGGACCTCGGCGCCGGTGACGCCGCCGCCGATCTCGCGGGCGAACCACTCGCGGAGTTCGGTGAGGCCGTCGGAGGGCGGCCGGCCCCAGGCGCCGGGGCGGCGGCCGGCCCGGGCGAGGGCGGCGGCCAGGGCCCGCTCGGGCTGGAGGGAGGGGTGGAGGTAGCCGCCGTTGAACTCGATGACGCCGGGCGGGGGCGCGGCGAGGGTGACGAGGACGCCGGAGGCGTCGACGGAGCGGGGGACGAGTTCGGTGGCGGCGTCGGCGCTGAGGGCCAGCTCCTGCCAGGAGGTGTCGCCGGTGGCGGCCGGGGCGGGCGCCTCGGCCTTGAAGGCGCCGGCGCCGGGCCGGGTGACGACCAGGCCCTCGGCGGCGAGCTGGGCGAGGGCGCGGGTGACGGTCACCGGGGAGACGTGGTGGCGTTCGACGAGGGCCCGACTCGACGGCAGCTTTCCACCTGGAGAGTAGCGGTCGAGCTCTGCCTTCAGGGTTTTCGCCAGTTCGGCCACACTGCTACGCTCATGCATGAGAGTAAAGAATAGCGCTACTGCCCCGATGACGATAGCGGTCGACGCCAGGCCCGACAGCACTCCGGCGTCCGCGGCGGCCCCCGGAAGCCAGGGCACTCTCCTCGCGCTCCTCGGCGTGGTCTCCTTCTCGCTCACCTTCCCCTCGACGGTGTGGGGCCTGGAGAGCTTCGGCCCCTGGTCGCTGGTGGCCGTGCGCTCCACGCTCGCCGCGCTGATCGCCGGCGCCTTCCTGCTCTCCGGCCGCGTCCCGCTCCCGGAGCGCCGCCACTGGGCCGGGCTCGCGGTGGTCGCCGGCGGCGTGGTGGTGGGCTTCCCGCTGCTGACCACGCTCGCCCTGCGGACCTCCACGACCTCGCACGCCGCCGTCGTCGTGGGCCTGCTGCCGCTCACCACGGCCGCCCTCGCCGCCGTGCGGACCGGCCGCCGCCCGTCGCGCACCTTCTGGGCCGCGGCCGCCGCCGGCGCCGCCGTCGTGATCGCCTTCACCGTCCAGCAGAGCGGCGGCGCGCTCTCCACCGGCGACCTCTACCTCTTCGGCGCGCTCCTCGTCTGCGCCGCCGGCTACACCGAGGGCGGCCGCCTCGCCCGGCTGATGCCGGGCTGGCAGGTGATCGGCTGGGCGCTGGTGCTGTGCCTGCCGCTGATGGTCCCGGCCTCGGCGGTGGCCCTCGCCGTCGAACCCGTGCGCCTCACCGCCCACGGCGTGATCGGCCTGGTCTGGGTGGCGGCCGGCTCCACCTTCTTCGGCCTGTACGTCTGGTACCGCGGCATGGCCGCGATCGGCATCCCGCGCGCCAGCCAGCTCCAGCTCGCCCAGCCGCTCCTGACCCTGTTCTGGGCGGTCTTCCTGCTGGGCGAGTCCCTGCCGCCGGCCGCGCCGGTCGCGGCGGTCGGCGTGCTGGTCTGCATCGCGGTGACCCAGCGCGCGAAGAGCTGACGCGACGGAGGGCGGTGACCTGCGTCACAATGACAGACAGAAGCCCTACGCGCGCGAGGAGGTCACCCGATGCAGGCGAGTGTGGGCGACAAGCTGCTGGTGCACGGCCGGACCGTAGGTCAGCACGACCGTACGGCCCAGGTCCTCGAGGTGAAGGGGGAGAACGGCGCTCCCCCGTACAAGGTCAGGTTCGACGACGACGGCCACGAGGCGCTGATGTCGCCCGGCCCCGACACCGTCGTCCGTCACCACGGCGAGCGGCACTAGGGAGCGGACTCCGGGCTCGCGGCGCGCGGCGCGCGGGCCCGCACCGGGTAGTGGTCGGCCACGGCGGCCGCGAGGGCGCCGTTGCGGTCGCGTGTCACCTCGCTCGCCGCGAAGTAGCAGTGCCCGCCGACGCCCGGCCGCGCGGCGGCCAGCGCGAGGTGCCGTGACAGCTCCCGCGGGTCCTGCCACGCCTCGGGCTGGTCCGGGTCGCCCGCCTTGTACAGCGCCTCGCCGACGTAGAGGCCGACGCCCGTCCCCTCCACCGTCGCGTTCCACCAGTCGAGGAGTGCCGTGTAGTCGGTGGCGGGGTGGCCGATGTGCCAGTACAGCTGCGGCACCACGTGGTCGATCCACCCCTCCCGGATCCACTTGCGGGTGTCCGCGTACAGGTCGTCGTAGGTCGCCACCCCGCCCCGGGTGTCGGAGCCCGCGGGGTCGTCGGCGCGGTTGCGCCACACCCCGAAGGGGCTGACGCCGAAGGCGACGCCCGGCTTGAGCTCCTTGATCCGGGCGGACATCTCCGAGACCAGCAGATCGGTGTTGTGCCGACGCCAGTCCGCGCGGTCGGGGAAGTCCGCGCCGTGGCGGGCGTACGAGGCGTCGTCCGCGAAGCGCTCCCCCGCCACCGGGTACGGGTAGAAGTAGTCGTCCCAGTGGACGGCGTCGAGGTCGTAGCGGCGGACCGCGTCGAGCATCGCGTCCTGGACGAAGCGCCGGACCTCGGGCAGCCCGGGGTCGTAGTAGAGCTTCCCGCCGTAGGACACCGTCCAGTCGGGGTGGAGCCGCGCCGGGTGCGAGGCGGCGAGCCGGGCCGGGTCCGTGTGGTTCGCCACACGGTACGGGTTGAACCAGGCGTGCAGCTCCAGGCCCCGCGCGTGGGCCTCGGCGACCGCCGTGCCCAGCGGGTCCCAGCCGGGATCGCGGCCCTGCGTGCCGGTGAGGCACTGCGCCCAGGGCTCGTGCGGCGAGGGCCACAGGGCGTCGGCGGTGGGCCGCACCTGGAGGACGACCGCGTTGAGCCGCCGTTCCACCGCCTTGTCCAGGTGGGCGAGGAGCTCGGCCTTCTGCTCCCCGGCGGAGAGGCCGGCGCGGGACGGCCAGTCGCGGTTGGCGACGGTCGCCACCCACACGCCCCGGAACCGGAATCCGTCGGCCGCGGCCCGCGCGGCCCGATCCGCTCCGGGCTCCCCTCCCGGCTCGGTCACCGGCTCCGCGGCCGGGTCCCGTCCGCGTACCCCGCGACGCTCCGCGGCGGTGCCGGGCGCACCGCTCCCCACGACGGCGAATGCCGCTCCCGTGGCGGTCGTCACAAACCCTCTTCTCCCGATAGGCCGCACTTGTACCCCTCAGCTGTCGGACACGTCACACCCCCGGGGACAGCATGCCCGCCTCCGACCGATCGATCATCGCGCGAATCGGAGTAACGTCATGGGGTCGAGGCGTGCGCACCGGAATCACACGGGGGCTCGCCGCCAGAGAAGAGCGAAAGGCACGAGGTGACGGACTCCATGGCCGACATTGAGCGCGTCGGAGTGGTGGGCTGCGGCCAGATGGGCGCGGGCATCGCAGAGGTGTGTGCCCGGAGCGGTCTCCAGGTGAAGGTGGCCGAGACCACCGGCGAGGCGCTGGAGATCGGCCGCACGCGGCTGCTGAACTCGCTGACCAAGGCCGCCGAACGCGGCAAGATCAGCGAGGAGGAGCGGGACGCGGCCCTGGCCAACCTGAGCTTCACGACCGACCTCGGGGAGTTCGCCGACCGCGACCTCGTCATCGAGGCGGTCGTCGAGAACGAGCAGGTCAAGACCGAGATCTTCCAGGTGCTCGACCAGGTCCTGACCCGGTCCGACGCCATCCTGGCCTCGAACACCTCCTCGATCCCGCTGGTGAAGCTGGCCGTGGCGACCTCCCGCCCCGACCACGTCATCGGCATCCACTTCTTCAACCCGGCCCCGGTGCAGAAGCTCGTCGAGCTGATCCCGGCCCTCACCACCTCCGAGGGCACCATCAGCCGGGCGCAGGCCTTCGCCGAGAAGCTGCTCGGCAAGCACGCGATCCGCGCCCAGGACCGCTCCGGCTTCGTCGTGAACGCCCTGCTCGTGCCGTACCTGCTCTCCGCGATCCGGATGTTCGAGTCCGGCATCGCGAGCCGCGAGGACATCGACAACGGCATGGAGTACGGCTGCGCCCACCCGATGGGCCCGCTGAAGCTCTCGGACCTCATCGGCCTCGACACGATCGTCTCGATCGCCGACTCGATGTACTCCGAGTTCAAGGAGCCGCTGTACGCCGCTCCCCCGCTGCTCCAGCGGATGGTCGACGCGGGCCGGCTCGGCCGCAAGACGGGCTCGGGCTTCTACGTCTACCCCTGACCCACCCCGACGCCTCCGGCGTCCCACGATTGTCGCTCTCCGCGACCCGAACGGCCCGTACCCCCGCACAGGTACGGGCCGTTCACCTTTCGCCCCGCCGGGGCGTCAGCCGAGCCGCAGGTGGTGCAGCATCAGCAGCCCGGCCGCCATGTTCGCCGCCGGGATCTCGCCGCGGGCGATCAGCTCCGGGACCTCCTTCAGCGGCACCCAGGCGCGCCGCGAGGACTCGAAGCCGTCGGCCGGCGGGCCGGTCCAGGTGGCCCGGTCGGTCCAGTAGAGGTGGTGCCGGGCGTCGCTGAGCCCGTTGGAGGGCTCGACGGTGAGGAGATGGCGCAGCGGCCCCGGCCGCCAGCCGGTCTCCTCCTCCATCTCACGGGCGGCGGCGGCCTCGGGGGTCTCGCCGTCCTCGACGACGCCGGCGGCCAGCTCCCAGCCCCAGCTGTCGGTGATGAAGCGGTGGCGCCAGAGCATCAGGACCTCGTCGGCGTCGTTGACGACGGTCGCGACGGCGACGGGGCGGAGCCGGATCAGATAGTGGTCGAGGTGGCGGCCGTCCGGGAGTTCGACGTCCGCGAGGTTCACTCGGAACCAACGGTTTTCATAGACGGAGCGTTCACTCAGTTTCGTCCACTGCACGTTCTTGCCACCTTCCGACTGGTAGGCGCGTGTTCGGTGGCAATATCGCAGCAGCTGAACGGTCAGAGCGGAACGCGCAGCGCCCCGTCGATCAGTGCCGCCGCCTCCCGGGCGTCCCCCGTGTCACAGGCGAGGAGGTGCTCCCGGGCCTGCCGGAGCCGGTCCCGCAGCCGGCGCGACTCCATCCCGCGCGCCCGCTCGGTCATCTCGACCGCCGTCCGCGCCGCCGAGTCCGCCTCGCCCTGCCGCAGTTCGACCTGGCAGAGCAGCGCGAGCCGGTGCACCCGGCCCCGGTCGTGCGAGGGCGTCCCGGCCGCCCGCGCCGCGTGCTCGTACGCCCCCGCGAGATCACCCAGACTGAGGAGGGCCTCGGCGACCTGTACGTTGACGAGCCCGGGCTGGACGTAGCCGGTCTCGGCCGGTTCCGCCGCCGGCGCGATCCGGTCCGCCGCCCGCTCGGCCCGCAGGATGCAGCCGAGCGCCGCCGCCCCGTCGCCGAGCCGGGCGTACGCCTTCGCCTGCATCGCCGTCAGATCGGCGGCGAGCGCCGGGGTGATGGTCCCGTCCGCCGCCCGCAGCGCCGCCTCCGCGAAGGCCACCGCCTGCCGGAACTCCCCCAGGAGCAGCGACTGGTTGACCATGAGGGCCACCACGTAGGCGCCGAAGGCCCGGTCCCCGCTCGCCTTGGCGAGCCGCAGCGCCTGGTGGAAGTAGCGCTGGGCGAGCCCGTGGGCGTCGGCGTCGTAGGCGCAGATTCCGGCCACCGCCACCAGGCCGCCGGTGGCGCGGTGCAGGGAGCGGCCCAGGGCGTCGCTGTAGGAGCCGCGCAGCCGGGGCGCGGCCTCGGTGGTGAGGAAGCCGACGATCCGGGCGCGGGTCGCGATGCCGCCGGCCTTGCGGTACATCTGCTCGTAGTGGGCGCGGGCCGCGCTGAGCAGGGCGATGTCGGCGGGCTCGACCCGGGTCAGGCCGGTCCGGGAGACGTCGGTGTCCTCCGGCGGGTTCTCCCACTCCCACACCGGCATCACCGCGGGCGTGCCGGTCACCGCGGGCGCGCACGCGAGGTACGGGCGCTGCTGCTCGTCCGAGCGCCACAGCGCGGTCGCCCGGTCGACGAAGCCGTTCAGCGGGGTGCCGGGCGCGGGCGGCCCGCCGGCGGGCACGCCGAGCCCGATGTCGTCGAGGGTGACGGGCCGGCGCAGCCGGGCCGCGAGCACCTCGCAGATCAGGTCGGGCACCTGGCCGCGCGGCCGCTGTCCCTTCAACCACCGCGCCACGGCGGTGTGTTCGTAACGCAGGGCAAGTCCCCTGGCCCGCCCGGCCCGGTTCACACGGTCGGCGAGCCCGGCGTGGGAGACGCCCGCCTCGTCCAGGAGGGCGTCGAGCAGGGTGTTGGGCTGCATGGCCCCTCCGGTCGCTCGGTGAACTCAGCCTAGCGGTGGCCGAATTCGCCCGGTGCGATTTCGCACGGGGTGTGAATGAAGTACCCGTTCTTCCGGTCCGTGCGCGCTGCCGCCGCCGGGGCCGTACCGCTTGACTGGGCTTCCTCGCCGGGAAGGCGAGGAACGACCGGGCCGCCGGCTCCCCCTCGTACAGTGCGGCCGCCCGGTCCGCGTCGCCCGCCCCGCCGATCTGCCCGACACTCCGTGGCGGGGCGGGCGGCGCCCGTACCCCCGGACCCTCCGCTCAGCAGTGGGTGGAGGGAGCGGGCCGGGGTCGGCGCAGCCCGGGTTCGGCGGGCTGCGCCGGCACGCGGACGCGGTCGTTGCGGACGACGAGCAGGGCCACGTCGTCGTCGAGCCGGCCGCCGGTGTGCCGGAGCAGCGCCTGGTGCACCTGGCGGACGACCCCCTCGGGCGGCCGGCCGGCGGTCCGGGCGAGCACCGCCTCAAGACCGAAGAAGCGGCCCCGGTCGTCGCGGGCCTCCTCCGCCCCGTCGGTGTGCAGCACCAGCGTCTCGCCGGGCAGCAGCCGGGCGCCGGTGTACGGGACGAGCGCGGCCGGCAGCGGCAGCACGCCGAGCGGCGGCAGCGGCTCCCCCATCGGCAGTCGCTCCACCCGGTCGCCGAGCCGGTACGGAGCGGGGTGGCCGCAGTCGAGGACGGCGAGCCGGCCGTCGGCGCGGACCTCCAGGAGCAGCAGCGTCACGAACTCCTCGGCCACCGGGTGCTCGGGCGCGCCCCCGCCGCCGGCCGGGTGCTCGTCGCGCGCCCGCTCCCGCAGGTGCCGCTGCAGCGCCCGCTCCAGTCTCCGCAGCACCCCGCCGAGTTCGGCCTCGTCGTGGGCGGCCTCCCGGAAGCTCCCCAGGACCGCGACGACCGCGCCCAGGGCGGCGAGCCCGTGCCCCCGCACGTCTCCGATCACGATCCGCACGCCGTACGGGGTCGCCACCGCCTCGTACAGGTCGCCGCCGACCGAGGCGCCGCGGGTCGCCGACAACTGCCCGGCGGCCAGGGCGAGTCCGTCGAGCCGGGCGGGCGGCGGGCGCAGCAGCACCTGCTGGGTCGCCTCGGCCACGGCCCGCACCCGCGCCAGCTCGCGCCGCAGCTGCCACCGCACCCCGAGGATCAGGCCCGTGCCGACGGTGAGGAAGACGATGCTGGTCGCGATCCGCATCGGCAGTCCCGGCTGCCGGGCCAGCGGGCAGCCGAACTTCCAGGCCACCGCCACCGCCCCCCAGCCGACGGGGAGCGCGAGCGGGGCGGTCCCGCGGAGCCGGGCGCCGAGGGCGGTCCCGGTACGGCCGCGGCCGCTACGGCTGGTACGGATCATGTACGGCCCTTCCCGAGCCCCGACAGCGCCCGCAGGCCCTGCGGCACACAGGTCCGCCCCTGTGGCCGCGTCGATTCTGCCGACCGTACGGACCGCGGGGGAACAGCCCCCGGCGATCTCACCCGAAGGAGTGAGCGCCCCCGGCGCGCCGCCTCTCGCCAGACCCGCGCCACCCGCACAGACACGGGAGGTCCGCACGGGTGAACAGGGCAGGGGGCGCGCGGTCGTCAGGCGTGCGCCGCCTCGCGCCGCTCCGCGACGGTCCCGGAGCGCGGGTGACTCACCAGGTGGCGCACGACGTACTCGGCGTCCCGGTCCGCGCCGCCGATGAGCATGGAGGAGAAGGCGTACTGGAAGGCGAGGCCGACGAAGTACAGGCCGGGCGCCGTGTCGACGACTCCGCGGTGCTCCAGGGGCCAGCCGTCGTCGCCCGTGACGGGCAGGTCGATCCAGGAGAAGTCCTGGCGGAAGCCGGTGCACCAGACGACGTTGGTGACGTCGAGGACCCGGCCGCCGTCGAGGACGGGCAGCCCGTCGCGCACGCCGACGGTCCGCTCCGGGACGAGCTCGACCCCGGCGGCGGTGAGGTCGGCCTTCTTGACCCGGATCAGCGGGCCGCCGTGCTTCCTGACCTCGGGGCGCAGCTTCCGGCCGATCGGCGTCCGCAGGTTCAGCACGTGCCGGGCGAGGAACCACAGGACCGGGTAGACCGCGTGCGCCGCCCGGCCGTGGATGTCGAAGGGGACCTCGCCGTGGATCGGGCCGCTCAGCACCGTCGGGTGGCCGGCCTTCCCGGCCTCGTACGCGAGGTCGCCGCCGGAGTGCGAGGCGCCGACCACGAGCACGCCGCCGGGGCTCAGCTGCCCGGGGTTCTTGTAGGCGCTGGAGTGCAGCTGGGTGATGCGCGGGTCGAGCCCGGCGGCGAAGCCGGGGACGTACGGGGTGCGGCCGAAGGTGCCGGAGGCGACGACGACGTGGTCGCAGACGTAGGTCGTGGTGCCGGTCTCGACGACGTACCCGCCGTCCGTCCCGGCGAGGCGGGTGACGCGCTCGCCGGTGCGGACCGGCAGGTCGAAGGTCTCGGCGTACGTCTCCAGGAAGTCGGCCATCTCGTCCTTGGTGGGAAAGGACATCGGCTGCGCCGGGAAGCGCATCCCGGGCAGGGAGGCGATCTTCGCCGGGCTGTACAGCCGCAGCGAGTCCCAGTGGCAGCGCCAGTTGTCGCCCACGCGGGCGCCGCCGTCGAGGACGACGAACGGCCGGCCGTGCCGGGCGAGGTGGTAGCCGGTGGAGAGACCGGCCTGACCTGCGCCGACGACGACCGTCTCGATGCGTTCCATCCTGCCGGTGGGGTTCATCGCGGGCCTCCTCGTGCGTGTCCGAGCCCGACTGCTTCTCTGTGTCCGACCCTAGGGATCCGGGGACGGCGGCGCTTCGGGAGAACGCCCCAATCGCCCGGGGCGGCGGCGATGGGTCATTCTGCCCACCGCCGGCCGACCAGGTCGTGCTCGTAGGCGTACGCGGTGGCCGCCGCGCGGGAGGAGAGGCCGAGCTTGCCGAAGATGTTGCTCAGGTGCCGGGCCACGGTCTTCTCGCTGAGCACCAGATCGGCGGCGATGGCGTGGTTGGTGCGGCCGGTGGCGACGAGCCGCAGGACCTCCACCTCCCGGGGGCTGAGCCCGGAGGCGGTCTCCGGCTCCCTCCCGGTCAGCGCGTCGAGCCGGGCCAGGTCGGGGGCCGCGCCGAGCTCACGGAAGGCCTGACGGGCCGCGTCCAGTTCGAGCCGCGCGGTGCCCTCGTCACCGAGCCGCCGGCGGGCGAGCCCCAGGAGGACCCGGGTGCGGGCCCGGTCGTACGGGGCGTCGATCTCGTCCCAGACCCCGCCCGCCTCCAGGAGGGCGTCCAGGGCCCCGGCGGGCTCGCCCTCCGCCAGGAGCACGGCCCCGCGGGCATGGGCGGCCACCGCCGCGAGGAGCGGGGCGGCGAGCTCTCCGGCGGTACGCGTCAGCTCGTCGGCGGCCTCCCGGGCAGCCGCCACGTCCCCGGCCGCCAGCATGATCTCCGCGCACGGGGCGAGCAGCCGCGCCCGGCGCAGCCGGTCCGGCGTCTCGGCCAGGGCGGCGCGGATGGCCGCGGCCGCCGCGGCGGCCCGGCCCTGGGCCAGCCACATCAGGGCGAGGCCCGGCTGGGCCCGGTGCCCGCACGCGCCGGCCTGCCGGTACGCCTCCTCGGAGCGGGCGAAGGCGCCGCGCACCCGGTGCAGCTCGGCCTCCTGGTACAGCGCCGTGCCGAGGACCGCCCGGCCGGGCGTCCCGGCGAGCCGTTCGCGGGCCCTGCGCGCCTCGTCCAGGGCGTCCGGCCAGGCGCCGTGCGTCTGCAGGACGTGGGAGCGGTGGACCAGGCACTGGCCCCGGTAGGGCACGAGGTCCGGCTGGGCGGAGCACCAGTGGGAGAGCGCCGCCGTCCACTCCTGGGCGCGGCGCAGGTCGAAGAGCTCCTCGCAGGCCTCGATGACGCTGCAGTAGACGAGGCCGGTGACGAGCGGCGAGAGCCGGCCGGAGCTGACCGCCACCATGGCCTCGTCGAGCAGGGCCGTCCCGGCGGCGGTCTCGCCCGCGTAGACCAGCGCCCGGCCCTGGCCGTGCCGGGCCAGCGTCACCAGGTCCTGGTCGCCGAAGCGCTCGCCGATCGCGGCGGCCTCGCCGAAGCGGGCGTGCGCGGCCCGGGGGTCCTTGTGGACGAGCCGCAGGCCCTGGGGGAAGAGCAGATAGCCCCGCTCCACGCAGTCGAGCCCGTCGTCCTCCAGGAGGCGGGCGGCGCGGGCGAGCCAGCCGCCGCCCCGGGCCGTCTCGCCGCGCAGCAGCAGCGGGAGCGCCGCCCAGAAGGCGCAGCGCACGGCGGGCGCGGTCGCGCCGAGGCCCAGGTAGGCGTGATGGGCCCGCTCGGTGGCGGCGCCGCTCTCGGCGTCGCGGCCCACCAGGTAGGCGGCGGTCGCGAGGCGGACGAGGTCGTCGGGGCCGAGCGGCTCCGCCCGGTCGGCGTCCGCGAGCGCACGGTAGGCGTCCGACCACGCCTGGCGGTCGAAGGCGTCCCGGGCCCGCTCCACTTCCACGGCCACGTCCATGACGGCTCCCACCACCATTGGACCGCACCCCCACCGGCTTGTCAGGCCGGGCGGGAACGGCGGAGGGCCGCCCCGGGAACGGATCCCGGGACGGCCCTCCGCGGCGTGCGGCCCTCGGCGTCAGGCGCCGCGCAGCACGGCACCGGTGTGCTCGGCGGCCAGCGCGACCGCGGCGTCGCGGGCGGCGGTGGCCTCCTCGACGGTGAGCGTGCGGTCCGCGGCGCGGAACTTCAGCGCGTACGCCAGGGACTTCTTGCCCTCGCCGACCTGGTCGCCGGTGTAGACGTCGAACAGCCGGATGGACTCCAGGAGTTCACCCGCCCCCTCGGCCAGGTAGGACTCGACCTCGGCGGACGGCACGGTCTGGTCGACGACCAGGGCGACGTCCTGGGTGGCGACCGGGAAGGCGGAGATGCGCGGGGCCTTGACCGGTCCCTCGCTCGCCTTCTCCAGGACGTCCAGGTCCAGCTCCATCGCGCAGGAGCGGGCCGGCAGGCCCAGCGCCTTGACGACGCGCGGGTGGAGCTCGCCGCCGTGGCCGGCGAGGGTCTTGACCCCGTCGACCATGACGTGGAAGGCGGCGCAGCGGCCCGGGTGGAACGGGGCGTGCTGGTCGGCCTCGATCAGCAGCTCCGCACCGGCCTCGACGGCGATGGTGCGGGCGGCCTCGATCGCGTCGGCCCAGTCGGCCGGGCGGCCCTTGCCCCACCAGCCGGACTGCTCGCGGGCGCCGGCGAGGACGACGGCGGCGCGGCGCGGCTGCGCGGGCAGCGCGGCGTTGACCCCGGCGATCTCCTCGTCGGTGGGACGGCGGTCCACCGGGAGGCGGACGGCGACCTTCGGCTCGCCCTCGGGACGGAAGACCAGACCCGTCTCGAAGAGCGCCAGGTCGTGGCTGCCGCGGCTGTCGTTCCGGCGCAGCGCCCCGAGCAGGCCGGGGAGCAGCGTGGTGCGGAGCGCGGGCTCCTCGTCGGAGAGCGGGTTGACGAGGGTGACGACCTTGCGGCGGGCGTCGTCCGCGTCGAAGCCGAGCTGGTCGAGGACCTGCTGCCCCATGAAGGGGTAGTTCAGGGCCTCGACGTAGCCGGCGCCGGCCAGCGCCCGGCCGACCCGGCGGTGGACGCGCTGGCGCTCGGTGAGGCCGCGGCCGGCCGGGGGCTTCGGCAGCGTGGAGGGCAGGTTCTCGTACCCCTCCAGGCGGATGACCTCCTCGGCGAGGTCGTTCGGCTCGTTCAGGTCGGGGCGCCACGAGGGCACGGTGACGACGAGCTCGTCCTGGCCGTAGACGTCGCAGCCGACCTCCTGGAGGCGGCGGACGACGGTCTCGCGGCCGTAGTCCACACCCGCGACCTTGTCGGGGTGGTTCGCCGGCAGGGTGATGGTGCGCGGCGCGGACGGGGCGGCGATCTCGGTGACGCCGGCCTCGGCGGTGCCGCCCGCGAGCAGGACCAGCAGGTCGACGCAGCGCTGCGCCGCGGCGGCCGCGGCCTGCGGGTCGACGCCGCGCTCGAAGCGCTTGGACGCCTCGGAGGACAGCTTGTGGCGGCGGGCCGTGCGGGCGATCGAGATCGCGTCGAAGTGCGCGGCCTCGATGACGACCTCGCTGGAGCCGGTGACGGCGCCGGTCTCGGCGTCGATGACCGGGTCGGCGATCTCGGTGTCGGCGCCGCCCATGACGCCCGCGATGCCGATGGGGCCGCGGTTGTCGGTGATGACCAGGTCGGCGGCGTCGAGGACGCGGACCGTGCCGTCGAGGGTGGTGATCTTCTCGCCGGCCTCGGCGCGGCGTACCCCGATGGGACCGTCGATCCGGGTGCGGTCGTAGGCGTGCAGCGGCTGGCCGAGCTCCAGCATCACGTAGTTGGTGATGTCCACGGCGAGCGAGATCGGGCGCATGCCCGCCTTCTGGAGGCGGCGCTGCAGCCAGATCGGCGACCGGGCCTCGGGGGCGAGGCCGACGACCGTGCGGGCGGTGAAGCGGTCGCAGCCGACCGGGTCGGCGACCTGGACCGGGTAGCCGTACGAGTTCGGCGCGGGCACGTCGAGGAGCGCCGGGTCGCGCAGCGGCAGCCCGTACGCGATGGCGGCCTCGCGGGCCACACCGCGCATCGAGAGGCAGTAGCCGCGGTCCGGGGTGACGGCGATGTCGAGGACCTCGTCGTACAGCTCCAGGAGGACGGTGGCGTCGAGGCCGACCTCGTGCTCGGGCGGCAGGATGATGATCCCGTGGTTCGGGTCCTCGCCCATGTCCAGCTCCTCGCTGGAGCAGATCATGCCGCGCGAGACCTTGCCGTACGTCTTGCGCTCGGCGATCCGGAAGTCGCCGGGGAGGACGGCGCCGGGCAGGGCCACGACGACCTTGTCGCCGACGGCGAAGTTCCGGGCGCCGCAGATGATCTCCTGGGGCTCGCCGGTGCCGTTGGCCTGGCCGACGTCGACGGTGCAGAAGCGGATGGGCTTCTTGAACTCCGTCAGCTCCTCGATGGTGAGGACCTTGCCGACCACCAGCGGGCCGGTGAGGCCGGCGCCGAGCTGCTCGACGGTCTCGACCTCGAGGCCGGCGGTGATGAGCTTGGCCTGGACGTCGCGGCCGGTCTCCGTCGCCGGCAGGTCGACGTACTCCCGCAGCCAAGAAAGCGGGACCCGCATCAGATCTCCATCCCGAACGGCCGGGTGAACCGGACGTCACCCTCGACCATGTCTCGCATGTCTTCCACGTTGTGCCGGAACATCAGCATCCGCTCGATGCCGAAGCCGAAGGCGAAGCCGCTGTACTTCTCCGGGTCCACGCCGCAGGCGATCAGCACCTTCGGGTTGACCATGCCGCAGCCGCCCAGCTCGATCCAGCCCTCGCTGCCACAGGTGCGGCAGGGACGGTCGGGGTTGCCGACGGACTCGCCGCGGCAGACGTAGCAGAGCATGTCCATCTCGGCGGACGGCTCGGTGAACGGGAAGAAGTTCGGGCGGAGCCGGGTCTTCATGTCCGCGCCGAAGAGCGCCTGGACCATGTGGTCGAGGGTGCCCTTGAGGTCGGCCATGGTCAGGCCCTCGTCGACGGCGAGCAGCTCGATCTGGTGGAAGACCGGGGTGTGCGTGGCGTCGAGCTCGTCGGTGCGGTAGACGCGGCCGGGGCACACCACGTAGACCGGGGGCTCCCGGTCGATGAGGGTGCGGGCCTGGACCGGCGAGGTGTGGGTGCGGAGCACGACACCGGACTCGTCGCCGGTGGTGCCCTCCGGACCCTGGACGAAGAAGGTGTCCTGCATCTGCCGCGCCGGGTGGTCCGGCACGAAGTTCAGGGCGTCGAAGTTGAACCACTCGGCCTCGACCTCGGGGCCCTCGGCGACCTCGTAGCCCATGGAGACGAAGACGTCGGCGACGCGCTCCATCAGCGTGGTCAGCGGGTGGCGGGCGCCGGCCGGGATCCGGTCGTACGGCAGGGTGACGTCGACGGCCTCCTCGACGAGGACGCGGGCGTCGCGCTCGGCCTCCAGCTCGGTCTGGCGGGCGGCGAGCGCCTTGGAGACGACACCACGGGCCTGGCCGACGAGCTTGCCGGCCGCGGCCTTGGCCTGCGGGGGCAGCGCGCCGATCTCGCGGTTGGCGAGGGCGAGCGGCGAGGTCCCGCCGGTGTGGGCGGTCTTGGCGTGCGCGAGCTCGTCGAGGTCGCCCGCGGCGGCGAAGGCGGCGACCGCCTCGTCCCGCATGCGCTCGATCTCTTCCGGTTTCAAGGCTTCGACCTCGACCGGGTCGTACGACTTATTGGGTGCCGACATCTCTTCCCGTGCTTCCGTTGGGCTGGCTGGGGCGACCCCGGTTCGACGACAGACGACAAGGGCGCAAACGTGCCAAAGGTCGAGTCTAACGGGGTGGGGACACGCTGATGAGCCCGTGGGGGCCCCGGTGGCTCTGGATCCCGTCGGGTCTCGGTGGGTGAGACGTCAGACGAGATGGGCCGGGGCGCCGACGGGCAGGATAAATCGGAACTCGGCCCCGCCGCGCGGGCCGCGTCCGACGGTGATGGTGCCGCCGTGGGCCTCGACGAGGCCCTTGACGATGTAGAGGCCGAGTCCGGTGCCGCCGCGCTTGCTGCCGCGCCAGAAGCGGGTGAAGACGCGGTTCATGGACTCCTCGGGGATGCCCGGTCCTTCGTCGCTCACGGTGACCTCCGTCCCCTCCTCGCCGGTGCCGTCGTCGCCCGCGGTGCGGGGCGCCACCTCGATGGTGACGGTTCCGGCGCCGTGGCGCACCGCGTTTTCCAGGAGGTTGCCGAGGATCTGGTCGATCTTGTCGGGGTCGGCCCAGAGCGGGGGCAGTCCGGGGCGGGTCCGGACGAAGAAGCGGTCGGGGGCCTGGCCGCCGGTGGTGTGCACCTGGATGTGGCGGCCGACGGCGGCGGTGATGTCGACGGGCTGGCGGCGGACCTCCAGGCGGCCGGCGTCGATCCGGGAGATGTCGAGGAGTTCGGCGATGAGCCGTTTGATGCGGCCGGCGTCGGCGTCGACGGTCTCCAGCATCAGCCGCTTCTGCTCGTCGGTGAACCGCTCCCACTTGCTGAGGAGGGTGGCGGTGAAGCCCTTGACGGAGGTGAGCGGGGAGCGCAGTTCGTGGGCGACGGTGGCGATGAGTTCGGCGTGGCTCCGCTCGGAGCGGCGGCGGGCCTCGGTGCCGCGCAGCGAGACGACGACCCGCCGGACGGGTCCGGTGGGGTGCTCGCGGACGTACCGGGCGGAGACGAGGACCTCGCGGCCGCCGGGCAGGAGGAGGTTCCGCTCGGGCTGGCCGCGCCGGGTGGCGAGGCCGCCGTACGGGTCGGTGAGGGGCCACCAGCGGTGTCCCTTGAGGTCCTCCAGGGGCAGCGCCTGGTCGAGGGGGCGGCCGAGCGCCTCGGCGACCGGGACGGCGGTGATGCGGCTGGCGGCGGCGTTGAAGCACACCACCCGGCCGTGTTCGTCGGCGACGACGAGCCCGTCGGGCAGGTCGTCGGGATCGATCCCGGGCCAGGGCTCGGTCGCGGGCGCGCGCGTCCCGTCTCCGCCTCGCCGTGCGGTTCGCGCGGGACTGTCCGTGCCGGCCGTCATCCCCGTCTCCCACCCCTCCGTGTACCGCAGTGGGCCCCGAGTGCGTCACTCTACTGGGCGAGGGTGACCGGCGGGAGCCGGAAGGGCACACGGGGTGGCCGAATCACAACCGTGGGATACGGCGCGGGGTGGGCCGGCGGGGTGGTTCAGGCGGTGCGGCGGGGGCGCTGGGCGCGGGCGGAGGCGTACAGGCAGACCGCCGCGGCCGTGGCGAGATTGAGGCTCTCGGCCTTGCCGTGGATGGGGACGCGGACGACGGCGTCGGCGAGGGCGCGGGTCTCCTCGGGCAGCCCCCAGGCCTCGTTGCCGAAGATCCAGGCGGTGGGGCCGCCCATGGTGCCGGCGTCGAGCTCGTCGTCGAGGTCGTCCTGGCCGGCGCCGTCGGCGGCGAGGATGCGGACGCCCGCGGCCTTGAGGCCCGCGACGGCCTGCTCGACGGGGACGCCGACGGCGACGGGAAGGTGGTAGAGGGAGCCGACGGAGGCGCGGACCGACTTGGGGTTGTACAGGTCGACCGAGGCGTCCGTGAGGATCACCGCGTCGGCGCCGGCGGCGTCGGCGCAGCGGAGCACGGTGCCGGCGTTCCCGGGGTCGCGGACGTGCGCGAGGACGGCGACCAGCTTGGGCTTCGCGGCGAGGATCGTCTCGAAGGGCGAGTCGAGGAAGCGGCAGACGCCGACGAGGCCCTGCGGGGTGACGGTCTGGGAGACCTCGGCGAGGACGGCGTCGGAGGCGTGGTGGACGCGGGCGCCGGCGGCGCGGGCGGCCTCGACGATGGCGGCGTACCGCTCGGCGGCCTCGACGGTGGTGAAGAGCTCGACGAGGGTGGGGGCGCCGTCCGGGCCCCGGTGCGCGACGGCCTCGCGGACGGCCTGCGGGCCCTCGGCGAGGAAGAGGCGGTCCTTGCCCCGGAAGTTGCGCTTGGCGAGCCGCCGGGCGGCGACGACGCGCGGGGAACGCGGGGAGATCAGCTCGGGGGTGGACATGTGCCTGCGGCTCTCTGTCTGGTCTCGTCGGGGATGCGGGAACGACGGTCAACGCACCGGACCCGCAGGCGCGAGGCCTGCGGGTCCGGTCGGAAGTACTGCGGCCTGGAAGATCAGGCGGCGGCCTTCGGGGCGTTGACGTCGGCCGGGAGGGCCTTCTGCGCGACCTCGACCAGCGCGGCGAACGCGTTGATGTCGTTGACGGCCAGCTCGGCGAGGATCTTGCGGTCCACCTCGATGTTGGCGGCCTTCAGACCCTGGATGAGGCGGTTGTACGTCATGCCGTTCTGGCGGGCAGCGGCGTTGATGCGCTGGATCCACAGCTGACGGAAGTCGCCCTTGCGCTTCTTGCGGTCGTTGTAGTTGTAGACCAGCGAGTGGGTGACCTGCTCCTTGGCCTTGCGGTACAGGCGCGAACGCTGACCGCGGTAGCCGGAGGCCGCCTCGAGGATCGCCCGGCGCTTCTTGTGGGCGTTGACTGCCCGCTTGACGCGTGCCACTTTTAACTCCTTGCAGCGGGGTCGTGGTGGTCCTCACACGACCCGAAATACGGATGGAACCCGGTCTTGGCCGGATGCCCTCGTCGCCGAGGGCGGGAGATCAAGCTCAGATGCCCAGCATCTTCTTGATCTTGGCGGCGTCACCCGGGGCCATCTCGGCGTTGCCGGTGAGGCGACGCGTCAGCTTGGACGACTTGTGCTCGAGCAGGTGGCGCTTGCCGGCGCGCTCGCGCAGGATCTTGCCGGAGCCGGTGACCTTGAAGCGCTTCTTGGCACCGGAGTGCGTCTTGTTCTTCGGCATCGCGCCGTATCTCCTCGTCAGTGGCGCTCCCCCGGTGCGGACACCGGACGTCAGGGAGCGTCAGTTCTTCGTTGGTGGTACCGGGCGGGGCCTGGGGCTGCCTGGATGGCAGCCCGCCGGATCACGCCTCGGTGGTGTCGGTCGGAGCCTCGGCCTCGGCGGCGGGGGCTTCCTCGGCCGGAGCCGCGGGTGCCTCGCCGGAGGTGATGCCCTGACGCTCGGCCTTGCGCGCCGCCTGGGCCTCGCGCGCCTCGGCCATGGCCTCGGTCTTCTTCTTGTGAGGACCGAGAACCATGATCATGTTCCGGCCGTCCTGCTTCGGGTTGGACTCGATGAAGCCGAGCTCCTCGACGTCCGCCGCCAGCCGCTGGAGCAGCCTGAAACCAAGCTCGGGACGGGACTGCTCACGACCACGGAACATGATCGTGATCTTGACCTTGTCGCCCTGCTTGAGGAACCGGACGACGTGACCCTTCTTGGTGTCATAGTCGTGCGGGTCGATCTTCGGCCGGAGCTTCATCTCCTTGATGACCGTGTGCGCCTGGTTCTTGCGCGCCTCACGGGCCTTCATGGCCGACTCGTACTTGAACTTCCCGTAGTCCATGAGCTTGCACACGGGCGGGCGGGCGGTCGCCGCCACCTCGACGAGGTCGAGGTCGTACTCCTGTGCGAGCTCCAGGGCCTTGGCAAGCGGAACAATCCCGACCTGCTCGCCGCTGGGTCCGACAAGTCGCACCTCGGGAACGCGAATCCTGTCGTTGATGCGGGGCTCGGCGCTGATGGATCCTCCTCGGTAGCACCACACGACCGCCTGGCGGACGGACGCGCAACATCTGTTTCTGAGACCAACCGAGCCGGCACATGAAAAATGCCCCGGACGGGACACAGGCGGGGCTCCATGGAAAACCGGAACACCACCACGGTCAACCGCGGGGCACATCGGGCGGCTCCATCGTCCGTACGGAACGATGGGCGCCACCTGACCGGTGACCCGCCGCCCGTGAGGGCGGTCAGGTGGGAGATCGGAGCCTCCACTTGTGGGCCGGGCACACAGGTGTCCGGCCGGTCGTTACACAAGGTTAGCAGGACCCGGCGGTCGGCGCGAACCGTCCGCCCGCTTATCGTGTGGGGCATGAGCGAGACCCCCCAGAACGAGTCCACGACCGCCCCCGGCCAGACCGACGACAACCCCGACTTCGAGGCCATGGCCCGTGACATCGCCGAGGTCCCGGCGGTCGAGGTGATCGTGACCGTCGCCGTCAACCTGATGAGCGCCGCCGCGGTCAAGCTCGGCCTCACCGAGGAGGGCGACGAGCACAAGGACCTCGACGAGGCGCGCAAGCTGATCCACGCGCTCGCGGGCCTCCTGGACGCGAGCACCACGGAGATCTCGTCCTTCCACGCCGCCCCGCTGCGCGACGGCCTGAAGTCCCTCCAGCTCGCCTTCCGCGAGGCGTCGATCGTCCCGGACGAGCCGGGCAAGGGCCCGGGCGAGAAGTACACGGGCGCGGTGTACGGCTAGGACCGGTCCCTCACGACCGGTCCTTCACGACCGGTCCTACGACTGGTCCCTCACGTAGAAGGGCTCGCCCGGAGGGGTGGCCGCGGCCGGCAGCAGTGCCAGGTCGAGGCCCCGCACCAGGCGGGCCCTCAGTGTTTCGTCGGCCGCCAGGGCCCGGGCCACCCGCTGGGCGGTCTCGGCCGGGGCCGCGTCCCCGGCGAGGACCAGGGCGAGGGTGCCGTCGGCGGAGCCGGGGCCGAGGTGGGCGCGGAGGACGGCCGGCTCGGCGGCGAGGGCGGCGCGCACCGCGTCCCGTACCGCCGGGTCGTCCAGCGGGTCGGTGCTGGTGCGGCCCTCGGCGAGGGCCAGCAGCGCGGCGCCGCTCACCTGGTACGGCACCGGGCCCGCCATGTCGAGGACCAGGGTGTCGGCCTTCTCGTGGACGAGGGCGGCGAGCGCCTGCCGGAGCGGGACGGCGACGGGCCGGGCGGCCGGGTCCCACAGGGCGAGCGAGGCGATCGAGGTGAAGGCGGGCAGCCCGCGCCGGTCGCCGGCGGTCAGCGTCGGGACCGCCATGTCGCTGGTCTTCTCCCGCTTCAGCCCGGTCTCCGGGTCCGTCTCCACCTCGCCGAGCATGGCGACGACGGGGACGAGGAGCCGGGCGCCGCGCAGCGCCTCCAGGACGGGGCCGTGGGCGGTTCTGTCCGCCGCCCAGGCCGCGAGGGCCGCGGCGAGCGCCGGGTCGGCGGTGCCGTCGTCGTCGGAGAAACCGGGGTCGGGGATGTTCTTGAGCTCCACGCCCCGAGCCTAACGGCCCGGCGGTCAGCGGACGCGGCCGGTCCGGTGGAGGACGACGGCGGCCAGCAGCAGGAGCGCGCCGAGGCCGCCGGCGAGCGGGGCGAGCAGGCCAGGGGCGCCGCTCTCCTCCTCGGCCGCGACGGGGCCCCGGCCGAAGTACTGGCCCCGGTATCCGGTGGTGGCGTTCTTCGGGTCGCCGGCCTTCACGGCGGCGCCGGCCTCGATGGCGGCGGCCGGGTCCACCGTGCCGTAGCCCTTGGCGTCGCTGCGGCCGCCCTCGGGCCGGTCGCGGGCGGTGTCCACGAGGAGCTTCTTGACCTGGGCGGGGGTCAGGTCGGGGTGGGCGGAGCGGACGAGGGCGACGGCGCCGGAGACGAACGCGGCGGCGGCGCTGGTGCCCCAGCCCTCGTAGTACTTGCGGTCCGGGTCGGCGATGACGATGTCGACGCCGGGCGCGCTGACCGTGGCGTACCAGCGGCGGGTGGAGAAGGCGGCGCGGCTGCCGAAGCGGTCGACGGCGGTGACGGCGATGACGCCGGGGTAGGCGGCCGGGTAGGAGACGTGGTCGCCCTTCTCGCCGCCGTTGCCGGCGGAGGCGACCACGGAGACGCCCTTGGCGAGGGCGTACTGGACGGCGGCGTCCTCGCCGGGGTCGGGGTGGGCGGACTCCGAGTCGTCGCCGAGGGAGAGGTTGATGACGTCGGCGCCGTGGTCGGCGGCCCAGCGGATGCCCTCGGCGAGGGCGGTGCCGCGGGTCTTGCGGGCCTTCTCGCGGGCCTTGTCCTTGCCTTCCAGGATGACCCTGACGGGCAGCACGCGGGCGCCGGGGGCGATGCCGAGGACGCCGCTGTCCTCGGCCCAGCCGTGGCCGTGGCCGGCGATGATGCCGGCCATCGCGGTGCCGTGCCGGGCCCAGTTCTGGTCGCCCTCGGCGGCGCCGAAGCCGATGAAGTCCTTGCCCGGCAGGACGGAGCCGGCGAGGTCCGGATGGTCGGCGTCGACACCGGTGTCGAGGACGGCGACGGTGACGCCCTCGCCCTTGGTGGTGCGCCAGGCCTCCTCCGTACGGAGGGTGTCGAGGCCCCACTGGCGGTCGCGGATGGCGTCGGCGTGCGCGGGCGTGGCGGCGGGGAGCACGGAGAACGCGGCGGCGAGGAGCGCGGCGGCGGGGGCGGTGAGCGCGGTGCGGACGCCGTTGCGGGGCCGGGTTCGGGGGCGGGGCGGGGTCACCGCTGTTCCTCTTCCTTCGCCGCGTTCAGGGCGGTGGTGCGGAGCTGCTTCTCCAGGCCCTCGGCGATGCCGAGGGCCTCGTGGCCGAGGCCGGACTGGGCGACGGCGTCGGCCCGGTCCTTCTTCATCGCCTGGTCGGCGGGGACGGCGCGGTCGACGGCGCGGCCGTCGGCGAAGCCGGAGACGGCCGTCACGACGACGGGCAGGTCGGCGGGGGCGGACACCCACCAGCCGGCCCGCTGGGCCTGGCCGAACCCGGCGGCGACGGTGCCGGGCCCGGGCAGCGCGGGCGGCACGTCCTGGCCGAGGCGGGCGGCGAGCCCGCGGCCGCCGAGGGCGCGCTGGGCCTCGGCCTCGGCACGGGTGAAGACCAGGCCGACCGTGAGGACGCTGCTGGCGGTGGCGTCGGTGTACGTGGCGCGCAGCACGCGCTCGCAGCCGAGCGGGCGCAGCGCGGTGAGCAGCCTGGGGGCGAGGGAGGCGGCGGCGCAGGGCGCGTCGGGCGCGACGACGACCCGCGTCCAGGTGCGGGCGGAGGGCCCGGGTCCGGCCTGGGGGGCGGTGAGGGTGCGCGGGAAGAGGGTGTCGACCGGCGCGTTGTGCCAGAGCTCCTTGGCGACGGTGTACTCGGCGGGTTCGGCGGGCTTCCCGCCGCCGTCCGCGGCGAGCCACACGCCGGCGAGCGCCCCGCCGATCAGCCCGACGCCGAGCACGACGCACGCCGCGGCGGCCAGGGCGCGCCCTCGCCGCCGCTCCCGTATCGGCCGCAGCCGGGTGGTCGTCTCGACGGCGGTCTCCTCCACGCCGTACGCCGGCACCCGTACGGGCCGCAGCCGCGTGGTCGTCTCGACCGCCGGCACGACGTCGGCCGCGCGCGGCGGCGGCAGCGGCGCGGAGCCGGTACCGGCCGGGGGCAGCGGGGCGGCGCCGGCCGGGCGGCGCGGGGCGGCCACGGGCCGGGCGGGCGGGGTGGCCTCCGGCGGCCGCGCGGGGCGGGGCGGCGGCGGACCGGCCTGACCGGTGGCACCCCGCGGGGCGGGCGGCGCGGTGGCCGGGCGGCGCGGGGCGGCGGCCGGGGGCAGCGGATCCGAGGCGGACGCGGGACGCGGGGCGGTACGGGCCTCCGGGAGCGGGGCGGCGGGCGTCGCGGGGCGCGGGGCCGGGGCCGTACCGGCGGACGGGCGCGGGGTGCTGTTCGGCGCCTGCCTCGGGGCCGGGGGCGTACCCGTGGACGGGCGCGGAGCCGGGGGCGTACCCGTGGGCGGAGTCGTACCCGTCGGCTGGGGTGCGGGCGGGCCGGCGGGGGGACGGGGGGCCGGGGGTGGGGTGAGGTCGGTGGTGAGGGCCGAGAGGGCGCTCGTGGGCGGGGACGCGGGGGCGGCGCCGGGGGGAGGGAGGGTCTCCGTGTCGCGGGGCGTGCGGGGGTTCTGTTCGCTGGTCATCCCGCCCCCTGCTCCTGCCGACAATGCCCGTCACTCTACGGGCTGTTCCCCGCCGCACGGGAACCGAGGGGTACCGGCCCCCCTGACGGTCTGGCAAGCTCGGGCCATGACTCCCCGTGCCGCCGACCGGGCCCGGTACGACCGGGCCACCGCCGCCCTGGACGCGCCGCTGGCGCTGGTCGATCTGGAGGCGTTCGACGCGAACGCGGACGATCTGGTGCGGCGCGCGGGCGGGAAACCGATCCGGGTGGCGAGCAAGTCCGTGCGCTGCCGGGCGCTGCTCGAACGGGTCCTCGCGCGCGACGGCTTCGCCGGGGTCATGTCGTTCACGCTCGCCGAGTCGCTGTGGCTGGCGCGGGCCGGTTTCACGGACGTCCTGCTGGCGTATCCGTCGGCCGACCGGGCCGGTTTCGCGGAGCTGGCGCGGGATCCGAAGCTCGCCGCCGCCGTGACGGTGCTGGTGGACGACGTGGCGCAGCTCGATCTCGTCGACGCGGCGCGGGCCGGCGGCACCGAGGAGGTGCGGGTCTGCCTGGAGATGGACACGGCGCTGCGGCTGTTCGGCGGCCGGGTGCGGGTCGGGGCCCGGCGGTCGCCGCTGCGGAGCCCGGCGCAGCTGGCGGAGCTGGCCCGCTCGGTGGTGCGGCGGCCGGGGTTCCGGCTGGTGGGTCTGATGGCGTACGAGGGACACGTCGCGGGTGTCGGCGACGCGGTCGCCGGCCGGCCGCTGCGGTCGCGGGCGGTCCGGGCGATGCAGGCGGTGGCTCGCCGGGAGCTGGCCGAGCGCCGGGCGGCGGTGGTCGGAGCCGTACGGGCGGTGGCGCCGGACCTGGAGTTCGTGAACGGCGGCGGCACCGGCAGCGTCCAGCACACCGCCGCCGAGGCCGCCGTCACCGAGATCGCCGCCGGTTCGGGGCTCTACGTGCCGCGGCTCTTCGACGGCTACTCGTCCTTCACCGGCCGCCCGGCGGCGCTCTTCGCGCTGCCCGTGGTGCGGCGGCCCGGTGTCGGCTGCGTCACCGTGCTGGGCGGCGGCTATCCGGCGTCCGGTGCGGCCGGCCGGGACCGGCTGCCGGTCCCGTACCTCCCGGAGGGGCTGCGCTACGACCCGCAGGAGGGTCCCGGCGAGGTGCAGACGCCGCTGCTCGGCTCGCCGGCGGACGATCTGCGGATCGGCGACAAGGTGTGGTTCCGGCACGCGAAGGCCGGCGAGCTGTGCGAGCGGTTCGACGTGCTGCGCCTGGTGGAGGGGGACCGTGTGGTGGACACGGTCCCCACCTACCGGGGCGAGGGCCGGACCTTCCTCTGACGGCTACAGCGGGGTCACGTACGCGCCCGAGATGCCGCCGTCGACGAGGAAGTCGGAGGCGTTGACGAACGAGGAGTCGTCGCTGGCGAGGAAGGCGACGGCCGCCGCGATCTCGTCGGCCTCGGCGAACCGGCCCACCGGGATGTGCACGAGCCGGCGGGCGGCCCGCTCCGGGTCCTTGGCGAACAGTTCCCGGAGCAGCGGGGTGTTGACCGGTCCGGGGCAGAGCGCGTTGACCCGGATGCCCTCGCGGGCGAACTGGACGCCGAGCTCGCGGGACATGGCGAGGACGCCGCCCTTGGAGGCGGTGTACGAGATCTGGCTGGTCGCCGCGCCCATGATCGCCACGAAGGACGCGGTGTTGATGATGGAGCCCTTCCCCTGGCGTCGCATGTACGGCAGGGCGGCCTTGCAGCAGAGGTAGACGGAGGTGAGGTTGACGTCCTGGACGCGCTTCCAGGCCTCCAGTCCGGTGTCCAGGATGGAGTCGTCGTCGGGCGGCGAGATGCCGGCGTTGTTGAAGGCGATGTCGACGGAGCCGTAGGTCTCGAAGGCGATGCGGAAGAGCGCCTCGACCTCCTCCGGGTCGGTGACGTCGACCTTGACGAAGGTGCCGCCGACGGCCTCGGCGGCCGCCTTCCCGGCCCGCTCGTCGATGTCGCCGCAGACGACGTTCGCGCCCTCGGAGGCGAGCCGGCGGGCGGTGGCGAGGCCGATGCCGCTGCCGGCTCCGGTGATGACGGCGGTGCGGCCGACGAGCCGGCGGCAGATGATCTCTTCGGTGGTCATGGTCAGCCTTCCGTGCTGATGAAGACGTTCTTGGTCTCGGTGAAGGCGGTCAGGGCGTCGGGGCCGAGCTCCCGGCCGAGGCCGGACTGCCGGAAGCCGCCGAAGGGGGTCCAGTAGCGCACGCTGGAGTGGGAGTTGACGGAGAGGTTCCCGGCCCGGACGGCGCGGGAGGCGCGCAGGGCGCGGCCGACGTCACGGGTCCAGATCGAGCCGGACAGGCCGTACGGGGTGGCGTTGGCCAGCCGGATCGCGTCGGCCTCGTCCTCGAAGGGGAGGACGACGGCGACGGGCCCGAAGATCTCCTCGACCGCGCAGGGGGCGTCCTCCGGCACGCCGGTGAGGACGGTCGGCGGGAACCAGAAGCCGGGTCCCTCGGGCGCCTTGCCGACGATGGCCTCCGCGCCCTCGGGGACGTAGGAGCGGACCCGGTCGAGCTGGGCGCGGGAGATCAGCGGCCCCATCTGCGTGCGCTCGTCGAGCGGGTCGCCGACGACGGTCTCCTCGATCGCCGGGGTGAGGAGCGCCAGGAAGCGGTCGTACGCGCTCCGCTGCACGAGGATCCGGGTGCGGGCGCAGCAGTCCTGGCCGCTGTTGTCGAGGAAGGCCATGGGGGCCGCGGCGGCGGCCGCCTCGATGTCGGCGTCGGCGAAGACGATGTTGGGGCTCTTGCCGCCGAGTTCGAGGGTGAGGCGCTTCACCTGGTCGGCGGCCCTGGCCATGATCCGCTTGCCGGTGCGGGTGGAGCCGGTGAAGACGATCTTGGCGATGCCGGGGTGGGTGACGAGGGCCTCGCCCGCCACGGGCCCCTCGCCGGGCAGGACCTGGAAGAGGTGCTCGGGGAGGCCCGCCTCCAGGGCGAGGGCGGCGAGGCGCAGGGCGGTGAGCGGGGTGGTCTCGGCGGGCTTGAGGAGGACGGCGTTGCCGGCGGCGAGGGCGGGCGCGGTGGCCCAGGCGGCGATCGGCATCGGGAAGTTCCAGGGCGCGATGACGCCGACGACGCCGAGCGGTTCGAGGAGGGTGACGTCGAGGCCGCCGGGGACCGGGATCTGACGGCCGTTCAGCCGTTCGACGCCGCCGGCCGCGTAGTCGAGGAGGTCGCGGACGTTGCCCGCCTCCCAGCGGGCGTTGCCGATCGTGTGGCCGGCCTCGCGGACCTCCAGGAGGGCGAGTTCCTCGGCGTGGGCGTCGACGACGGCGGCGAAGCGGCGCAGCAGCCGGGCGCGGTCGGCGGGCGCGGCGGCGGCCCAGGCGGTCTGGGCGGCGGCGGCCCGGGTGACGGCGGCGTCGACTTCGGCGGGGGTGGTGGCGGGGACGGTGGCGACGAGTTCCTCGGTCGCGGGGTTCAGTACCGGGAGTTCGGTGAGCAACGGCTGTCGTTCCTCTCGGAGGCGTGCGTCGGAGGCGTGCGTCGGAGGCGGTCTTCAGAGATGGTCTTCAGAGGCGGTCTTCAGGGACGTTCTTCAGAGCCGTTCGAAGGAGCGGCGCAGCTCCCAGTCGGTGACCGCCGCGTCGAAGGCGGCGAGTTCGACGCGGGCCATGTTGCGGTAGTGGGCGACGACCTCGGCGCCGAAGGCCTCCTTGGCGATCTCGCTCGTCTCCCAGAGCTCGGCGGCCTCGCGCAGGGTGGTGGGGACGTGGGCGAGGTAGGCGGCGTAGGCGTTCCCGGGGCAGGGCGGCGGGAGTTCGAGGCCCCGCTCGATGCCGTGGAGGCCGGCGGCGACCATCGCCGCGACGGCGAGGTAGGGGTTGACGTCGCCGCCGGGGACCCGGTTCTCGAAGCGGGTGGAGGGGCCGTGGCCGACGACCCGGAAGGCGCAGGTGCGGTTGTCGTGGCCCCAGGCGACGGCGGTGGGGGCGAAGGAGCCGGGCTGGAACCGCTTGTAGGAGTTGACGTTGGGAGCGAGGAGGAGGGAGAGGTCGCGGAGGCCGGCGAGCTGCCCGGCGAGGAAGTGCCGCATCACGGGGGACATGCCGTGCGGGTCGTCGCCCGCCATCACGTTGCGGCCCCGGGCGTCCTGCAGGGAGAGGTGGACGTGGCAGGAGTTGCCCTCGCGCTCGTTGTACTTGGCCATGAAGGTGAGGGAGTACCCCTCCTGGGCGGCGATCTCCTTGGCGCCGGTCTTGTAGACGGCGTGCTGGTCGCAGGTGACGAGGGCCTCGTCGTAGCGGAAGGCGATCTCGTGCTGGCCGGGGTTGCACTCGCCCTTGGCGGACTCGACGGTCAGCCCGGCGGCGGCCATCTCGTTGCGGATGCGGCGCAGCAGGGGCTCGACGCGGCCGCCGCCGAGGATCGAGTAGTCGATGTTGTACTGGTTGGCCGGGGTGAGGTCCCGGTAACCGGAGTCCCAGGCCTGCTCGTAGGTGTCCCGGAAGACGATGAACTCCAGCTCGGTGCCGACGTGGGCGGTGAGGCCGTGGGCGGCGAGGCGCTCCAGCTGGCGGCGGAGGATCTGGCGCGGCGCGGCGACGACGGGCGAGCCGTCGGCCCAGGCCAGGTCGGCGGTGACGAGGGCGGTGGCCTCGTTCCAGGGGGTCCGGCGCAGGGTGGCGAGGTCGGGGCGCAGGGCGAAGTCGCCGTAGCCGTTCTCCCAGGAGGACATGGCGTAGCCGTCGACGGTGTTCATCTCGGTGTCGACGGCGAGGAGGTAGTTGCACCCCTCGGTGCCGTGGGCGAGGACCTCGTCGAGGAAGAAGGGGGCGGCGAACCGCTTTCCCTGGAGCCGGCCCTGCATGTCGGGGAAGGCGAGGACGACGGTGTCGATCTCGCCGGCCGCCACGAGGGAGCGCAGCTCCTCGACGGTCAGCGGGGGTGTGCGGTCTGCCACGGGACGACTCTCCTCGTTCGGCTGCCGGGAGTCATAAGGTATGGGGCGAGACCATTGCTTGGGAAGCGTCAGGGGCAGGGGTGACGAGAAGTGATCCGTACGAGTGAACCGGCGGGCCCGGCCGACCGGTTGACGCCGGTCCTGCGCCCGGTGCGGGCCGGCAACGGCTTCGAGGAGGCCCTGGAGCAGCTCCTCCAGGTGGTCCGGCTCGGCCTGGTCCCGGACGGCGAACGGCTGCCCGCCGAACGGGAGCTGGCCGAGCGGATGGGGATCAGCCGGGTGACGCTGCGCGAGGCCCTGAAGGTCCTCCAGGAGCAGGGCCTGGTGGAGAGCCGGCGCGGCCGCTACGGCGGAACGTTCGTGCTGCCCCGCCCGCAGGGCCCCGCCGAGGCCGGGCTGCGCCGCCGGATCGCGGCCGTCGACATGGAGGACGCGCTGCGCTTCCGGGAGGTCCTGGAGGTGGGCGCGGCCGGGCTGTGCGCCGGGCAGGGCCTGGACGCGGCGGGCGCGGAGCGGCTGCGGGCGGCGCTCGCGGCCACCCGTGACGCGCCGCCGGCCGACTACCGCCGCCAGGACACGCTGCTCCACCTGACGCTGGCCGAGCTCTCCGGCTCCCCCAGCCTGACGGCCCAGTACGCGGCGGTCCGCGCGACCGTCAACGACCTGCTCGACCGCATCCCGCTCCTGGTCCGCAACCTGGAGCACTCCCAGCACCAGCACACGGCGCTGGTCGAGGCGGTCCTGGACGGGGAGGCGGACGCGGCGCGCGAGGTGATGCGGGAGCACTGCGCGGGGACGGCGGCGCTGCTGCGCGGCTTCCTGGCCTGAAAGGTATGTCCGCGGTCCATTGGCCCGGGTGAGGCCCTAGAGTCGGCGCACGTTCCGCGAGTCCAGGAGGCAGTGCCGTGGCCAAGCCGCTCATCGGTGTGACGACCTATCTCGACCGGGCCCGCTGGGGGGTGTGGGACATGCCGGCGGCGCTGCTGCCCGCGCCGTACCCGCGGTACGTGCGGGAGGGCGGCGGCCTGGTGGCGATGCTGCCGCCGGACGAGCCGGGCGCGGCGGCGGCCGTACTGGCCCGGCTCGACGGTCTGGTGGTGGCGGGCGGGGCGGATGTGGAGCCCGTACGGTACGGGGCCGAGCCCGATCCGCGGACCGGCCCGCCGGCGCGGGAGCGGGACGCCTGGGAGCTGGCGCTGATCGACGCGGCGCTCGCCTCCGGCACCCCGCTGCTCGGCGTCTGCCGGGGGATGCAGCTGCTCAACGTGGCCCTGGGCGGGACGCTGACGCAGCACGTGGACGGGCACGTGGAGGCGGTGGGGGTGATGGGGCGCCACCCGGTGAAGCCGGTGCCGGGGACGCTGTACGCCTCCCTCGTCCCGGAACTCGCCGAGGTGCCGACGTACCACCACCAGGCGGTGGACCGGCTGGGCGCGGGGCTCGCGGCCTCGGCGTACGCGGAGGACGGGACGGTGGAGGCGGTGGAGCTGGAGGGCCCCGCCTGGGCCCTCGGGGTGCAGTGGCACCCCGAGATGGGCGAGGACTTCCGGGTCGTACGGGGGCTGGTCCGCGCGGCGGCGGAGGCGGCCGTACGCCGGTGAGCGGGGTGCGCGGGGCGGCCGGGGTGGGCGGTCCGGCCGCCCCGCGGTTCGGGGGCCGCGGTCAGGCGGCGGGGGTGGTGGCGGCGACCGCGCGGCGGCCGAGGACCACGTAGAGGACGGTGGCCACCACCATGCCGACGGGGAGCGAGAGGTCCATGCCGACGGCGGCGGCGACGGGCCCGGTGTAGACGCTGTCGACGCAGAGGGCTCCGGCGGCGAGACCGCCGAGGAGGGCCGCCGTGCCGGCCGGGTTGAAGCCGCCGGAGTACCAGAAGGGGCTGCCGGGGGTCTCGTCGGCGAGGGCGGCGGAGTCGTAGCGGCGGCGGCGCAGCACGATGTCGGTGGCGTAGACGCACATCATCGGGCCGGTGAGGACGGTGATCGCCTGGAGGGCGTTGCTGACGGTGTCCAGGAAGTCGGAGACCAGCAGCGCGTAGAGGGTGAGGGCGACGGCGACGGCCCCGTCGAACAGGACGCTGACGGTCCGCCGGATCCGCAGGCCGACGGCCTGGAGGGCGAGCCCGGCGCTGTAGGCGGTGAGGGCGTTGATGGCGACGGTGCCGAGGACCAGGGAGAGCAGGAAGACCGGCACGAACCAGCCGGGCAGGATCTCCTGGAGCGCGGTCTGGGGGTCCGACATGTCGACGGCGGTCGCGGCGAACGCGCCGAGCGAACAGACCACGACGCTGGGGACGAACGCGCCGAGCGCGGTCCACAGGGCGACGGCGCGCGGGGAGCTGTCGCGGGGCAGGTAGCGGGAGAAGTCGGCGCTCGTCGTGTACGAGAGCGGGCCCGAGGCGATCATCGTGGTGCCGGCCAGGAGCACCGCCCACAGGGAGAGGCCGGAGAGCGGCTCGGCGGGGGCGTACGCGAAGTCGGCGTGCCGGAACACGGCGAGGGCGACGACGGCGAAGGCCGCGGTCAGGGTGAGCGTGATCGGCAGGTAGAGCCGGATGATCAGCGCGTGGCCGTAGACGCTGATGGTCAGCGTGAGGGCGGCGATGACGACCACGACGGCGATCTTCACCGGGACGTTCGCCGGGATGCCGGCCTCCTCGACGAGCGCGAAGGCGGCGGCCGCGGCGGCGGCGAGGTTGAGGGCGAAGTAGCAGACGGAGACCAGCCAGCCGCCGACCGCGTTGTTCACGCGGTTGCCGAGGACGCCGTACAGGGCGCGGGTGATGACCTCGCTGGGCGCGCCGGCGGCCGGGCCGGAGGTGGCGAGCACGCCGGTGAGCACCCAGAAGAGGTTGCCGGCCACGATCACGCCGAGCGCCTGCCAGAGGTCGAGGCCCATGAGGACGAGGGCGCCGCCGATGACGAGGCTGAGGTAGTTGACGTTCGCCGCAGCCCAGACGGAGAAGAGCTCACGGGGGTGGCCGTGGCGCTCGGCGTCCGGGATGTGGTCGATGCCGTGGGCCTCGACGCGGCCGGGCCGGTCGGCGGCCGGCAGGGGTGCCCGCTCGCGCTCTGTCCCGGGGCGCGGGTCGGGGATCGTGGAAGCCATGCGGCCCTCCGGTGCGTGATTGCCCACCTGGTTGCTTATTGGTCGCACACTCAATAGCATCACCGGTATGTCGTCAAGCGTCCAGCGCAAGCGAATCCGGAAATCACCCGAGGCCCGGCGGGCGGAGATCGTCACGACCGCCGCGCGGATCGCCCTCACCGAGGGCCTGGAGTGCGTCACCCTGCGGCGGGTCGCCGAGGAGCTGTCGGTCAGGCCCGGCCTGATCAGCCACTACTTCCCCTCGGCCGAGGACCTGGTGGCCGAGGCGTTCTCGGCGGCCGCCCTCGGCGAGCTCGACACGCTGCTGCCGGCCGAGCGCCCGGACGGCACCCCCGCGCAGTACCTGGCCCGCTACTTCGCCCTCTCGTCCGGCGAGGCCTACGACGACATCAGCCGCCTCTGGATCAACGCCCGCCACCTGAGCCGCTACCGCCCGGTCCTGCGGGAGCGGGTCACCCGCATGGAGCTCGCCTCCGACGACCGCCTGGAGACCCTGATCCTCGACGGCGTCGCGCGCGGCGAGTTCCGCACGGACGACGCGCGGTCGGCGGCCATCCAGATCCTCGTCGTCCTCGACGGCCTGGGCGCCCACGCCAACTCCGACCGCACCGACCGGTCCCCGGCCGTCACCCGCCTCGCCCTCAGCACCGCCGAACGCGCCCTGGGCCTCCCCCCGGGCAGCCTCGACGCCCCCGGTGCCACCGGCACCCTCCCCCTCGACTACTCCCCCACGGCAGCGGCCGAGGCGGCGGTCCCGCGAGCGGCTTCGGAGCCGGCGGCACCGGCGGCGACCGTGGCGGACCCCGCCGACGCGCCGGCGGGCGCCGACGCCTGACGGCGGGTCACGGACGACGGGTCGCGGACTGCGGGTCACGGACTGCCGGCGGCCGGCGGCGAACGGCGGGCAGAACCCGCCCTCGTCGGTCGCCGGCCGACCGGCGGGCCGCCGGACGGTGCCCTGGCCCACCCCTGCCCTCGGCCTGCCCTCGGCCTGCCCTCGGGCCCGGACCTCCGTGAGTGCGGGCCCGCCATGGGGCCTTGCCCCGGGCAGGCCGTCTCCCCGTCACACCCCCCAGCACCCCAGCACCCTCTTCCCGTACCACCACCCCCAGGAGCGCCACCGTGTCCAGCCGACTCGTCATCCACTCCGCACGACTGCTCGACCCCGCCACCGGGGGGTTCCTCGCGGCGAGCGCGCTCGCCGTGGACGGGGACGGGCGGATCGCCGCGATCGGCGACGACCGTGAGGTGCGGGCGCTCGCCGGGGCCGGGACGACCGTCGTCGACCTCAAGGGGGCCGTCGTCACGCCCGGTCTCGTCGACGGGCACGTGCACCCCGTCACCGGTGCCGAGCTGACCGGCGGCCTCGACCTGTCCGGCTGCGCCGGGCTCGGGGACGTACGGGAGGCGCTGGCGCGGGAGGTGCGGGCGCTGCGGCGCGGCGACTGGCTCTTCGCCTGGGGCCTCGACCCGAACGTCTTCGGCGACGAGCCGGTCGGCATCGCGCCCTTCGACCCAGTCCTCGACGGGGTCCCCGCCTTCCTGCTGCTCTTCGACGCGCACTCCGCGCTCGCCTCCCGCCGCGCCCTCGAACTCGCCGGGATCGACGGCCCCCGCACCTTCGACCAGGCCTCCGCCGAGATCGTCTGCGACGCCGACGGGCGCCCCACCGGGCTGCTCCAGGAGGACGCCGCCTGCGAGCTGGTCGAGCGGGTCGCCCCGCGGCCGACCCGCGCCGAACGCCTGGAGCGGCTCGCCTCCGCGCTCGACGCGATGGCGGCGGCCGGCCTCACCGGCGGGCACGTCATGGACGCCAACGGCGACAGCCTCGACCTCTTCGCCGAGCTCGACGCCGCCGGCCGGCTGCCGCTGCGGCTGCGCGTGGCCCCCTGGTGCCAGCCCGGCACCGGCGCCTCCGGGGTGCGGGAGCTGATCGCGCTCCAGGGCCGGGGCGGCGCCCTGTGGCGGGTCGCGGGCGTGAAGCTCTTCATGGACGGCACGATCGACAACGGCACGGCCTGGCTGGAGCGGCCGGACTGCCACGGCGAGTCCACCCACGCCTTCTGGCCGGACCCGGAGGCGTACACGGAGATCATCGGCGCCCTGCACCGGGCCGGGGTGCCGACCGCGACGCACGCCATCGGCGACGCCGCCGTCCGGCACGTCCTCGACTCGGTCGAGCGGGCCCGCGCGACCGGCGGCGACCCGACCGTACGCCACCGGGTCGAGCACATCGAGACCGTCCCGGACGACACCCTGCGCCGCTTCGCCGAGCTGGGCGTGGTCGCCTCCATGCAGCCCACCCACTGCTGCGACTTCACCCGCGCCGACCACACCGACAACTGGTCGCGCCGGCTCGGCGAGGAGCGCGCCGGACGCGCCTGGCGCTGCCGGGACCTGGTGGACTCGGGGGCGACCGTGGTCCTCGGCTCCGACTGGCCCATCGCCCCCTTCCCGCCCCTTGGCGTGCTCGCCGGCGCCGTGCACCGCCGCCCGTCGCGCGACCTCGCGCAGCCGCCGCACGGCCCCGAGCAGGCACTGACCCCGCTGGAGGCGCTGCGCGGCCTGACCACCGGCGCGGCCTACGCGGCGGGCGAGGAGCGGCTCTCCGGCCGCCTCGCCGTCGGCCACCGCGCCGATCTGACGGCCCTCGCCGCCGACCCGCTCACCACCCCGGCCGCGGACCTCCCCGACGTCCCGGTCCTCCTCACCGCCGTCGACGGGCACGTCACCCACCGGGCACCGCGGCTGTGACCACCCCGCCCGGCCGGCGAGGAGAACGGGCCGGGCGCCTCTAGGACCTCGTCAGCGAGAGCAGGTCGCGGGCCGGGCCCGTCGGGCGGTGGCCCGTCGGCCAGACGGCGCGCAGGTCCCGGGCGAGGCGCACGCCCTCGACCGGGACGGCGACCAGGCGGCGCGAGGACAGCTCCTCGGCGATCGCCAGTTCGCTGAGGACCGCGGGGCCCGCGCCGCTGACCGCCGCCGCCTTCACCGCGGTGGTGGAGGCCAGTTCGAGCAGCGGCCGGGCGAGCCCGCCGTGCCCGGCGAGCGCCGCGTCGAGGACCTGCCGGGTGCCCGAGCCGTGCTCCCGCAGCACCAGCGGGGTCACGGCCAGCTCGGCCGGGTCGATCGGCTTCCGGCGGCGGGCCCACGGGTGCGAGGGGGCCACGACCACGGCCAGCCGGTCGTGGGCGACGATCGTGCCGTCGAGCCCGTCCGGGACGGCCAGGCCCTCGACGAACCCGAGGTCCGCCTCCCCCGCGAGCAGCCGCTCCGCGACCACCGCCGAGTTGCCCGCCTGCAGCGACACCGCCGTGTCCGGCCGCTCCGCGCGCAGCGCGATCAGCCACCCGGGCAGCAGGTACTCGGCGATCGTCATGGACGCCACCACCCGCAGCCGCGAGTCCCGGCGGCCGCGCAGCGCCTGCACGCCCGCGTCGAACGCCTCCGCCGACTCCACGATCCGCCGCGCCCAGTCCGTCACCAGCGCGCCCGCGTCGGTCAGCCGGGAGCCGCGCGGCGAGCGGTCCACGAGCGCCACGCCGAGCTGCCGCTCCATCGAACGGATCCGGCTGCTCGCCGCCGGCTGGGTGATCCCCACCTCGCGCGCGGCGGCCCCGAGGCTGCCGTGCCGGGCGACCGCGAGCAGCAGTTCGAGCGCGCCGAGGTCGGGAACGCGGTGCGACAGATGCGCGGTCCCGGAGCCGGAGCCCGTACCACCGGACCCCGCACTCGTACCCGCCCCCGTGCCCGCCCCCGTACCCATACCCGAGCCCACGCCCCCGCCCACGCCCTCGCCCACGCCCTCGCCCACGCCCACGCCCGAGCCGAAACTCGCGCCGCTCCCGTCCCGCTCCCTGCTCATAAGGCCAGCTTATGACGTCATAGCCGCATGATCCCTGGTGGGGGACGTGCGCGCGGGCGACGGTGGAGCCATGGCAAGCCTCGCACCCTCCGGCCCCCTCCTCGGAGCCACCACCCCCGGCCTCCGCGCGTCCCGTACCGTCCGTCACCTCGGACCCAACTGGTACGCCTCCGTGATGGGCACCTCCGTCGTCGGCACGGCGGGAGCCGCGCTCCCGGTCTCCGTGCCCGGTCTCCGCACCGTCTGCACCGCCGTCTGGGCACTCTCGCTCGCGATGCTGCTGACCCTGCTCACCGCCCGGGCCGCGCACTGGCGCCGCCACCCCGACCAGGCCCGCGCCCATCTCCTGGACCCGGCGGTCGCCCCCTTCTACGGCTGTCTGTCGATGGCGCTGCTCGCCGTCGGCGGCGGCACGCTGACGCTCGGCCGGGACTGGATCGGGCTGCCCGCCGCAGTCGCCGTCGACGCCGTCCTCTTCACCGCCGGCACCGCCGTGGGCCTGGCCGCGGCGGTCGCCGTGCCGTACCTGATGGTGGTCCGGCACCGGATCGAGCACGCCTCGCCGGTCTGGCTGCTGCCCGTCGTCGCGCCCATGGTCTCCGCCGCGCTCGGCCCGCTGCTCCTCCCCCACCTGCCCGAGGGCCAGGCCCGGCAGACCCTCCTCCTCGCCTGCTACGCGATGTTCGGGATCAGTCTGCTCGCCACCCTGGTGATGCTGCCGCTGGTCTTCGGCCGGCTGGTCCTCACCGGCCCGCTGCCGCTCGCGCTCACCCCCACGCTCTTCCTCGTCCTCGGCCCGCTCGGCCAGTCGACCACCGCCGCCAACGCCTTCGCCGACACCGCCGCCGGCGTGCTCCCCGAGCCGTACGCGCACGGCTTCGCCGCCTTCGCCGTCCTCTACGGCGTGCCCGTCATGGGCTTCGCCCTGCTGTGGCTGGCGCTCGCCGGCGCGATGGTGGTGCGGGCCCGGCGCGCCGGCATGGGCTTCGCGATGACCTGGTGGGCCTTCACCTTCCCGGTCGGCACCTGCGTCACCGGCGCCGAGGGGCTCGCCCGCCACACCGGGCTCGACGCCTTCCGCTGGCTGGCCGTCGCCCTGTACGTCCTCCTGGCCGCGGCCTGGCTGGTGGCCGGTACGCACACCGTGCGCGGGCTCGTCAGCGGAGCGCTGCTCGCAGGGCCCGGTGGAGCAGCCGCGGTGCCCGGGCCAGCGACGGCCCGTACCAGGTGAGCATCCGCCCGTCGACGAGCGCGGGCGCGGCCCCGGGGAACGCCTCGGGGCCGTCGTCCGCCGTGAAGCGGTACGGCTCGTCCGGCAGGACCACGAGCCGCGGACCGGCCGCGGTCAGCTCGGCGAGCGGGACCTTCGGATAGCGCTCCGGGTGGTCGGCGTACAGGTTGCGGACGCCGAGCCGGGCGAGGAGGTCGCCGGCGAAGGTGTCCCGGCCGAGCACCATCCAGGGCCGCCGCCAGATCGGTACGACGGCGGTGACGCCGTCCCCGACGGGTTCGGCCGCCGCCCACGCCTCCTCCGCCTCCGCCAGCCAGCGCGGGCGGCGGGGCGCGCCGCAGGCGGCGAGCACCTCCCCGAGGGCGTCGAGGCCCTGGTCGAGGGTGCGGACCTCCGTCACGAGGACCTCGGCGCCGCCCGCGCGCAGGGCGTCGAGGTCGGGGGCGCGGTTCTCCTCCTCGTTGGCGAGGACGAGGTCGGGGCGGAGGGCGAGGACCGCGGGCACGTCGGGGTTCTTGGTGCCGCCGATCCGGGCGACGTCGAGCCCCGCGGGGTGGGCGCACCAGTCGGTGGCGCCGACGAGCAGCCCGGGGGCGGTGACGGCGACGGCCTCGGTGAGCGAGGGCACCAGGGAGACCACGCGCGGGGCCCGGCCCCTGAGCTGCGTCACTCCTCCTCCACCTCGACGTGGTCGGCGACCGCGACGACCAGCAGGCGGGTGCCGGGCTCGGTGGCGCGCCAGCGGTGCCGGACGCCACCGGAGAGGTACAGGGTGTCGCCCCGGCCGAGGCGGTGGGCGCGGCCCTCGGCCTCGACCTCGGCGGCGCCGTCGGCGACGTACAGCAGCTCGTCGTTGCGGTGCTGGAACTCCCGGCCCGCGTCCTGCTCGCCGGTGAACTCCAGGGCGTGCAGCTGGTGCCGGGCGCGGACCAGGCGCCGGACCCCGTCCGGAAGGCCGGCGGTGCCCTCCTCGGCGCGCACGACGTCGATGGTGCGGGCCGCCTCGGCGGCGGCGAGGAGTTCGGCGGCGGTGGTCTGGAGGGCCTCGGCGACCAGTTCCAGGGAGCGGCGGCTGGGGCGGGCGCGCTCGTTCTCGATCTGGCTGAGGAAGGGCACGGAGAGGCCGCTGCGGGAGGCGACGACGGCCAGGGTGAGCTGGAGGGCCCTGCGGCGCCTCTTGACGGCCGCGCCCACGCGGGGTGCTTCCTTCTCGTCCATGGCGGCTCCCTCCCTCTGCTGGCTGCCTCGTCGCGTACCTGCTGGTTACCTGCACCTTACGCAGCTTTGGGCCGGGGTTTCGCGTCGTGGCGGAAAGGAGCCCGCGGGGAACCGGCGAAGGGGCCCGAGAGGGGCCGGGGAACGAGCGGGGAACGAGCGGGGAACGAGCCGGGATCGAGTCGGGGCCGAGACGGGGTCGACTCGGGGCCGAGACGGCGCCGAGCGCGCGACGAGCACGGGTCGAGCCCGGGAACGGCCCCCGGCACACTCCGGACCCCGGCACGCTCCGGGCCGCGCACGGAGGAGGGGTGGCCGCCGTTCACGAACGGCGACCACCCCTCCTCTACGGGTGACGATCCCCCGTCACTGCGGGGCGAGCCGCTCCGCGAGGCCCGGCTGCGCGTCCAGCCAGCCGCGGACGGCCTCCTGCTCCTTGCCCTTGCCGCTCTCCTGGATCTCCGCCTCCAGGCCGGTGAGCTGCTTCTCGGTGAGCTCGAAGTTCTTCAGCCAGGCCCCCACCTCGGGGTTCTCCTCGGTGAAGCCCTTACGGGCCAGGGTGTGCACACCGTCGCCCTTGCCCCACACGCCCTTGGGGTCGGCGAGCTTCGTCAGGTCGTGCGCGGAGTAGGCCCAGTGCGGGGACCACAGGGTCACGACGACCGGTTCCTTGCGGTCGTACGCGCGCTTCAGCTCGGCGAGCATGCCGGGCGTGGAGCCGTCGACGACCTCGTACTCGCCCTCCAGTCCGTACTCCTTCAGGACCTTGTCCTTGAGGATGCCCATCATTCCGGCGCTGGGCTCGATGCCGATGATGCGGCCCTTGAAGCGGTCGCCCTTGCCCTTGAGGTCGGCGAGGGACTTCACGTCCTTGACGTAGGAGGGGACGGACAGTTCCAGAGAGGTCGGGCCGTACCAGGAACCGAGGTCCTCCAGCTTGTTCCCGTACTTCTCCAGGTACGAGGCGTGGGTGACGGGCAGCCACGCGTCGGTCTGGAAGTCGAGCTGCCCGCCGGCGAGGCCGGTGTAGAGCGCGCCGGCCTCCAGCTGCTGGGTCTCGACCTCGTACCCGCGGCGCTCCAGGAGCTCCTTCCACAGGTAGGTGGAGGCGATGCCCTCGTCCCACGGGATGTAGCCGATGCTGATCTTCTTGCCGTGGCCGGCGCCCGCGCCGGACGCGGCGGTCGACGTGGCGCCGGAGCCGCCGAGGAAGCCGGCGCCGCCCGCGACGAGCGCGAGGACGACGATGCCGACGAGCGCGGTGACGGGCTGCGGGCGGTGCGCCCACAGCCGCGCGGTGCGGCGGCGGGCGACGGCGGCGCGGGCCTTGACGAGGGCGCGGCGGCCGAGCGGGGAGACCTGGCGGCCGAGTGCGCCGGTCATCCGGTCGAGGTACATGGCGAGGACGACGATGGAGACGCCGGCCTCGAAGCCGAGGCCGATGTCGACGTTGCCGATGGCCTTGTAGACGGCGCCGCCGAGCCCGCCGCCGCCGACCATGCCGGCGATGACGACCATGGAGAGGCCGAGCATGATGACCTGGTTGACGCCGGCCATGATCGTCGGCACGGCGAGCGGCAGCTGGACGCGGAGCAGGGTGTCGCGCGGGGTGGTGCCGAACGCCTCGGCGGCCTCGACGAGTTCGGCGTCGACCTGCCGGATGCCGAGCTCGGTCATGCGGACGCCGGGCGGCAGCGCGAAGACGATGGTGGCGATGATGCCGGGGACGACGCCGACGCCGAAGAAGATGATGCCGGGGATGAGGTAGACCATCGCCGGCATGGTCTGCATGAAGTCGAGGACGGGCCGCAGCACGGTGCTGACCGTCTTGGACCGGGCCGCCCAGATGCCGAGGGGGACGGCGATCACCAGGGTGACGAGGGTGGCGACGAGGACCAGCGAGAGCGTCGCCATCGCCTCGTCCCACAGCTGGACGGAGTCGACGAGCGCGAGCCCGGCGAAGGAGAGCAGACCGGCGGCGAGGCCGCGCAGCCACCAGGCGACGACGGCGAGGATGCCGGCGAAGAGCAGCGGCTGCGGCGCCGACAGGACGGCGTCGATGCCGTCGTACAGGCCGGTGATGCCGGAGCTGACGGCGTCGAAGAGCCAGGAGAACCGTGCCTGGAGCCAGTCGACGGAGCCGTCGACCCAGGAACCGAGGGGAATCTCAGGCATGCGCGGTCACCTCCTCGGTCGCGAGCCCGCCCATCACGGCGAGCAGTGTCTCCTTCCGTACGACTCCGAGCGTGGACCCGCCGGCGTCCCGGACGGTCACCGGGTGCGGGCCCGCGGCGGCGAGGGCGCACAGGTCGGCGAGGAGCGTGTCGGGGCCGGCGACCGGGGCGTCCGGGTCGAGCTCGGCCCCGGCCTCGGGGGAGGTCATCACGGCGGAGGCGGTGAGCACCCGGGAGCGGTCGACGTCCTGGATGAAGGAGGCGACGTAGTCGTCGGCGGGCCGGACCAGGATGTCCTCGGCCGAGCCGAGCTGCACGATCCGGCCGCCGCGCATCACGGCGATGCGGTCGCCGAGGCGCATGGCCTCGTTGAGGTCGTGGGTGATGAAGACGATGGTCTTCTTCAGCTGCTTCTGGAGCACCAGGAGCTGGTCCTGCATGTCGCGGCGGATCAGCGGGTCGAGGGCGCTGAAGGACTCGTCCATGAGCAGCAGGTCGGCGTCGGTGGCGAGCGCCCGGGCCAGGCCCACGCGCTGCTGCATGCCGCCGGAGAGCTCGTCGGGCCAGGACTTCTCCCAGCCGGCGAGGCCGCACAGCTCCAGCGCCTCGGCGGCGCGCTTCTCGCGCTCGGCGCGCGGGACGCCCTGGACCTCCAGGCCGTAGCCGGCGTTCTCCAGGACGGTGCGGTGCGGGAAGAGCGCGAAGTGCTGGAAGACCATGCTGACCCGGCGGGAACGGACCTCGCGCAGCGCGCGGGGGGAGAGCGCGGTGAGGTCGTCGCCGTCGTAGAGGACGCGGCCCGCGGTCGGTTCGAGCAGGCCGTTGAGCATGCGCAGCAGGGTGGACTTGCCGGAACCCGAGAGGCCCATGACCACGAAGATCTGACCCGGTTCGACCACGAACGAGGCGTCGACGACGGCGGCGGTGACGCCGTCCTCGCGCAGTTCGTCGCGGTCGGCGCCGTTCACGAGCGCGCGGACGGCCGCGGTCTCGTCGGCGGGGCGTCTGGCGAACACCTTGAACAGGTGGTCGGCCTGGAGCCTGGACACATTCACCTCACGGATAGCAGGGAGAAACGGCCCGCCACCCCCGCGACCGGGCCGTTGGAGCGGGGCGGGATCTGCCCGCGACACCCGTCGCGTACGGGGCCCACTGCTCGGGGCCCCTTACCGGGTCCGCTCCGGGCACGCGCCTGCCCCGGGCCCCGGAGGGCAAACGCGAAGGTGACGGGGGTCACGACGAAGCACGGAAGCCAAGGCTCCGGGGCGCGGCGGCCGATCCATTCCGGTGTCGGCCGGGCGCGGCCTCCGGTCCGGGCCGGTGTCGGCCGGGTGCGGCATGATCGGGGTGTGACGCGACGCCTGATGCTCCTGGACACCGCCAGCCTCTACTTCCGCGCCTACTTCGGCGTGCCGGACTCGGTCCGGGCCCCGGACGGGACGCCGGTGAACGCCGTGCGGGGGCTGCTCGACTTCATCGGCCGGCTGGTCCACGACCACCGGCCCGACGACCTGGTCGCCTGCTGGGACGAGGACTGGCGCCCTCAGTGGCGGGTGGACCTGATCCCCTCCTACAAGGCGCACCGGGTGGCCGTGGAGACGGAGACCGGGCCGGACGAGGAGGAGATCCCGGACACGCTCTCCCCGCAGGTGCCGGTGATCGAGGAGGTCCTCGCGGCGCTCGGCATCGCCCGGATCGGCGCGGCGGGCTACGAGGCGGACGACGTGATCGGCACGCTGACGGCGGGCGCGAAGGGCCCGGTGGACATCGTGACCGGCGACCGGGACCTCTTCCAGCTCGTCGACGACGAGCGGGCGGTCCGGGTGCTGTACCCGCGCAAGGGCGTCGGCGACTGCGACCTGGTGGACGACGAGCTGATCCGCGGGAAGTACGGGGTGCGGCCCGACCAGTACGCCGACTTCGCGGCCCTCCGCGGCGACGCCAGCGACGGCCTGCCCGGCGTGAAGGGCATCGGTGAGAAGACGGCGGCGCAGCTGATCACCGAGTACGGCGACCTGGCCGGCGTGCGGGCGGCCGCCGAGGACCGCACCTCGAAGCTCACCCCGGCCAAGCGGCGCGGGATCGTCGAGGCGGCGGCCTATCTGGACGTGGCGCCGACGGTGGTCCGGGTCGCCCGGGACGTGCCGCTGCCCGACTTCGACCCGACGCTGCCGGCCGCCCCCCGCGACCCGGCGGCCCTGGACGCGCTGACGGCCCGCTGGAACCTCGGGGGCGCCGTGAGCCGGCTGCTGCCGGTCCTCGCCGGTCGCTGACGCGACCGACGGGGGGATGTTAACTTAGGTATACCTAAGTCTCCCTCAGGCAGTCAGGAGTGCCCACCGTGGCAGAGCAGCCGGCCCGCAAGGCCCCCAGGGCCACCGAAGCGCGCGTGGTGCACACCGAGCGCATCACCCCGCACATGGTGCGGGTCGTGCTCGGCGGCCCGGGCCTGGACGGCTTCGAGGCCGGCGACTTCACCGACCACTACGTGAAGCTGCTGTTCGCCCCCGGCGAGGTCACCTACCCGGAGCCCTTCGACATGGAGCGGATCCGGGCCGAGTTCCCGCGCGAGCAGTGGCCCACCACCCGCACGTACACGGTCCGCGCCTGGGACCCGGCGCACCACGAGCTGACCCTGGACTTCGTGGTCCACGGCGACGAGGGCCTGGCGGGCCCCTGGGCTGCCCGCGCCCAGGTCGGCGAGACGGTGCGCTTCCTCGGCCCCGGCGGCGGCTACGCCCCGGACCCGGCCGCGGACTGGCACCTCCTCGCCGGCGACGAGAGCGCGCTCCCGGCCATCGCGGTGGCCCTCGAACGGCTCCCCGCGGGCGCGACGGTGCACGCCTTCATCGAGATCGAGGACGTCGCCGACGAACAGAAGTTCGCGACCGAGGCGGGCATCGAGGTGACCTGGCTCCACCGCGCCGGCCGCCCGGCCGGCGACGCCCTCATCGAGGCCGTCCGCGCCCTCCCCTTCCCCGAGGGCGACGTCCACGCCTTCGTCCACGGCGAAGCCGGCTGCGTCAAGGAACTCCGCCGCCACCTCCGCATGGACCGCCTGATCCCCCGCGAACGCCTCTCCATCTCCGGCTACTGGCGCCAGGGCAAGACGGACGAAGCCTGGCGCGCCATCAAGCGCGACTGGAACGCCCAGGTGGAACGCGAACAGGAACCCACCGAAACCCCCTGACCCCCACTCCGCCGCAGACCCCACCCCCTTCCCTGGCGCCTACCCTGACGCCATGACCTCCTCCGAACGCGCCGTGGGCGCGGTGCTCGGCTCCGCCGTCGGCGACGCGCTGGGCGCGCCCTTCGAGTTCGGCCTGCCCGGCGTGTTCCGCGCCCGATTCCCGGACGGCGCCGGGGAGTTGTGCGGGGGCGGGGGCTGGGATCCGGGCGAGGCCACCGACGACACCCAGATGGCGGTGCTCGTCGGGGAGTCGCTGCTCCACCGGGGCGGACTCGACCTGCCCGACGTGTTCGACCGGTTCCGGCGCTGGGCCGCCGCCGAACCCAAGGACATCGGCCTCCTGACGGAGCGGGTGCTGATGGGCGGCGAGCCGTGGAACCTGGCGGCCGCCCTGGACTTCCAGGTGGAGGGACGCGGCGCGGGCAACGGCTGCCTGATGCGGGCCTCCACGGCCGCCGTCCACTTCGCCGCCCGGGGCCGGGCCGCCACCATGGACGCCGGGCGCCGCCTCGCCGCCCTCACCCATGGGGACCGGGCCGCCTGGGAAGGCACCGCGCTCCTGCACGAGCTGGTCCGCGTCGCCCTGCTCGGCGGCGACCCCTTGGCCGCAATCCCGGACACCCTCGCCGAGCTGGATCCTCCTCACCGGGAGCGCTGGGCCACCGTCCTGGCCCCCGGCTGGCGGCCGGAGGACGCGACCGAGTTCAACGGAGCCGTCTGGCCCTGCCTCGGGTCCGCCGTATGGGCGCTGCGCACCACCGCCACCTTCGAGGAGGCCCTGGCGGCCGCCGTCGACCTCGGCGGTGACACCGACACGGTGGCCGCCGTCACCGGCATGCTGGCCGGCGCCGTGCACGGCGCCGGGGCGATCCCGGACCGCTGGACGGCCGCACTGCACGTCCCCCTTCCTGGTTTCGGCGACCGTGTCCTGCGCGCGGGCGACCTACGCTCCCTCGCCCTCGCCCTCGTCTCCTGATCCCGGCCCCGTGCCGTCCGATCCGTCCTCCGTCCGCCCGTCACCCCGTCGCGTTCCCCCGTGCCCGGACTCCGGCCAGGACCTCGCGGTTCGGCTGGAGGGTGAGGCTCGGGACCGGGCGTATCTCTTCGGGGTCCACGTCCAGGTCGTAGCGGCGGGCGAGGACGGCGAGGACGAGGACCGCTTCCACGAGGGCGATGCGGGTGCCGAGGCAGACGCGGGGGCCGCCGCCGAAGGGGTACCAGGCGTACTCGGGGATCTTCTCGTCCGGTGCCGCCGCGTCGTCGGCGAGCCAGCGCTCGGGGCGGAAGGTGCCGGCGTCGCCGTACCAGCGGGGGTCGCGGTGGGTGGCCCACTGGCTGGACCAGACGCGGGTGCCGGGCGGGACGGGGGTGCCGCCGAGGGTGGCGCCCTCCTTGGCGATGCCGGTGAGGAGCCAGATCGTCGGGTAGAGGCGGAGGGTCTCCTTGATCACGGCCTGGGTGTAGGTGAGCGAGGCGTAGTCGTCGTAGCCGGGCTCGTGGTCGGCGAGGACCCGGTCGAGCTCCTCGGTGAGCGTCCGCCGGACCTTCTCGTCGCGGGAGAGGAGGTACCAGGCCCAGACGAGGGTGGAGCTGGTGGTCTCGTGGCCGCCGATGTAGAGGGTGACCGTCTCGTCGCGGATCTCGCGGTCGGAGAGCTGGGCCCCGGTCTCGTCCCGGGCGGTCAGGAGCCGGCTGAGGAGGTCGGGGCGGTCCTCGCCGCCGTCCCGGTGGCGGGCGACCAGGCGGGCGACCTCGGCGTCGATGACGGCCGTGGCGCGCTTGATGCGGGCCCGGCCGGGGGTCGGGATCCAGTCGGGCAGGAGGGCGCCGATCCCGCTGAGCTCCGCGCCGATCTCCTGCTGGGCGACGTCCATCGCCCGCCCGATCGCCTCCGCGTCGGAGGCGGTGTCCGCCCCGAAGATGGTGCGGACGGCGATGAGTTGGGTGAGCGCCGCCATCTCCTTCTTGATGTCGATCCGCTGCCCGTCCGACCAGCGGTCGGCGAGGGCGACGGCGCACTCCGTCATCGTCGCCGCGTAGGAGCGGACCTGCTTGGGGCGGACCGACGGCTGGACCAGCGAACGCTTGCGCCGCCAGTCGCGGCCCTTGGCGACCACCACGCCGTTCCCGAGCAGGGTGCGGATGGCGATGCCCAGGTCCGGCTGGTCGAAGGTGGACTCGATCCCGGTGAGGAGTTCGCCGATGTTGTCGGGATGGGCGATGAAGAGCGCGGGGCTGGGGCCGAACCGCCAGCGGACGACGTCGCCCCGCTCCCGCAGCCGTTCGAAGAAGGCGAGCGGGTCCTTGCCGAAGGCCGGCAGATTGCCGAGCAGCGGCACCCCGCGCGGCCCCTCGGCGATGGTGATGGCGCTCCCTGCCTCCGCGCCGGCGTGCGTGGTCACGTACGTCCCCTCCCCAACTCGCTGTGCCCGTGTGCGAGTCCATGCAAGCGGAAGGCTCCGCCACCGCGCCACCCCTGTGGACGACGACCTGTGGACAACCGTGCCCACACAGCCGAAGGGCCCGTGATGTCGTCCATCACGGGCCCTCCCGAAGGGATATGAGGGATCGTCAGCCCACCGAGCTGTACGCCACCACACCGCGCAGCAGCGCGTCCACGGCCTTGCGCGCGTTCTTCGCGACCGTGCTGTTCTCCCTGGGGGCCGCCGCGGCGATCTGTCCGAGGACGTCGATCACCTGCTTGCACCAGCGGACGAAGTCGCCGGCCGGCATCTCCGCCTCGCGCAGCACCTCGTCGAGGCTCTTGTCGGAGGCCCACTGGTAGGCGGCCCAGGCGAAGCCGAGGTCGGGCTCGCGCTGGCCGACGCCCTCCGCCTGATTGATCTTGAACTCCTCCTCCAGCGCGTCGAGCCGGCCCCAGATGTGGACCATCTCGGCGAGCGCCGCCTTGGCCTGGCCGCCCGGCACCTTCGGCGCCACGGCGTCGTCGGCCTGCCGCGCCTCGTAGACGAGCGCGGAGACGCAGGCGGCGAGTTCGGCGGGGGCGAGCCCCTCCCAGACGCCTTCGCGGAGGCATTCGCTGGCGAGCAGGTCGAGTTCGCCGTAGAGCCGGGCGAGCCGCCTGCCGTTGTCGGTGACCTCGTCGGCGCGCAGGTAGTCGAGCTCGGTGAGGAGCGCGACGATCCGGTCGAAGGTGCGGGCGATGGTGTTCGTCCGGCCCTCGATGCGCCGCTCCAGCTGCTTGGTGTCGCGCTGCAGGCGGTGGTAGCGCTCGGCCCAGCGGGCGTGGTCCTCGCGCTCGTCGCAGCCGTGGCAGGGGTGGGCGCGGATCGCCGTGCGCAGCCGGGCGATCTCGCGGTCGTCGGCGGCGCCGGAGCGCTGCTTGCGGTGCCGCTCGGGGTTGATGTGCCCGGCCTTGGAGCGGAGCGCGGAGGCGAGGTCGCGGCGGGACTGCGGCGAGCGCGGGTTGAACGTCTTGGGGATGCGCATGCGCTCCAGGGCCTCCACCGGGACGGGGAAGTCGATGGAGGCGAGGCGCTTGACCTGCCGCTCGGCGGTGAGGACGAGGGGCCGGGGCCCGTCGTGCTGCTCGAAGCCCCGGTGGCCGTTGGTGCGGCCGGCCGGGATGCCGGGGTCGAGGACGAGCGCGAGGCCGGCGAACTTGCCGGTGGGCACGTGGATGACGTCGCCGGGCTTCAGCTTCTCCAGGGAGGCGGCGGCCTGGGCGCGCCGCTGGGCGGCGCCCTGCTTGGCCAGGTCCGTCTCGCGGTCCTTGAGGTCGCGGCGGAGCCGCGCGTACTCCTCGAAGTCGCCGAGGTGGCAGGTCATGCCCTCGCGGTAGCCGTCGAGTCCCTCCTCGTTCCGCTGGACCTGGCGGGAGATGCCGACGACGGAGCGGTCCGCCTGGAACTGGGCGAAGGAGGTCTCCAGGAGCTCCCTGGAGCGGTGCCGGCCGAACTGCTCGACCAGGTTGACCGCCATGTTGTACGAGGGGCGGAAGCTGGAGCGCAGCGGGTAGGTGCGGGTGCCCGCGAGCCCGGCGAGGTGGTCGGGGTCGAGTCCGCGCTGCCAGAGGACGACGGCGTGGCCCTCGACGTCGATGCCGCGGCGGCCGGCCCGGCCGGTGAGCTGGGTGTACTCGCCGGGGGTGATGTCGGCGTGCTGCTCGCCGTTCCACTTGACCAGCTTCTCCAGGACGACCGACCGGGCGGGCATGTTGATGCCGAGGGCGAGCGTCTCGGTGGCGAAGACGGCCTTGACGAGGCCGCGGACGAACAGCTCCTCGACGACCTCCTTGAAGGTCGGGAGCATGCCGGCGTGGTGGGCGGCGATGCCGCGCTCCAGCGCCTCCAGCCACTCGAAGTAGCCGAGGACGTGGAGGTCCTCGTCGGGGATGGCGGCGGTGCGGGCCTCGACGATCTCGCGGACGCGGCGGCGGCCCTCGTCGTCGTTGAGCCTGAGGCCGGCGTAGAGGCACTGCTGGACGGCGGCCTCGCAGCCGGCGCGGCTGAAGATGAAGGTGATGGCCGGAAGCAGGCCCTCGTTGTCGAGCCGCTCGATGACCTCGGGGCGGCCGGGGGTCCAGATGCGGGAGCGCTGGCGGCGCTCGCGCTCGCGGTCGGCCTCGCGGACCATCTTGCCGCGGCGGCGGTCGCGGGGGTTGTACGTGCGCGAGTTCTCGGTGCGGGCGAGGCGGAGGAGGTCGGGGTTGACCTCGCGGCGGGCGGCGCCGCGGCCGCCGTGGTCGGTCTCCTCCTCGAAGAGGTCGTACATCCGGCGGCCGGCGAGGACGTGCTGCCAGAGGGGGACGGGGCGCTCTTCGGAGACGATGACGTCGGTGTCGCCGCGGACGGTGTCGAGCCAGTCGCCGAACTCCTCGGCGTTGGAGACGGTGGCGGAGAGGGAGACGAGGGTGACCGACTCGGGGAGGTGGATGATCACTTCCTCCCAGACGGCGCCGCGGAAGCGGTCGGAGAGGTAGTGGACCTCGTCCATGACGACGTAGCCGAGGCCTGAGAGCGCCTGGGACCCCGCGTAGAGCATGTTGCGGAGGACCTCGGTGGTCATGACGACGATCGGCGCGTCGCCGTTCACGCTGTTGTCGCCGGTGAGCAGGCCGACCTTGTCGGGGCCGTACCGCTTGACGAGGTCGGCGTACTTCTGGTTCGACAGCGCCTTGATGGGGGTCGTGTAGAAGCACTTGCGGCCCTGCGTGAGGGCGAGGTGGACGGCGAACTCGCCGACGATGGTCTTGCCGGAGCCCGTGGGGGCGGCGACGAGCACGCCCTTGCCCGCTTCGAGAGCCTTGCACGCCTCGATCTGGAACGGGTCCAGTCCGAATTCGTACATCTCTCGGAAGGGGGCCAGCGCGGTGGCCTGCTCTGCGTTGCGCGCCCGTGCGGCCGCGTACGCCTCGGCTGGGGTGAGGTCCTCTGTCATCTTGTCTTCGAGCCTACCCGCCCCCTCCGACAGTGACGCGATCTTTATCGAGGGGCTTCACGGCTTCCCGGAAACGACGGGGTCCCCCCGGTTCTCGACCGGGGGGACCCTGCTGCGACCGGGACCGGGATCAGGTGATGTCGTCGTAGCCGGCGCTGTGGGCGCGGGCGCCGTCGCTGTCGCCGCTCGCCTGCTCGGGCAGGGCGCGGGCGGCGGGGACGGGGTCCAGGGCGCCGACGGGCTCGGGGGTGTGGTCGAGGACGGACGCCTCGTCGTCGGAGAGCTGTGCGTCGGGGTTGTTGCGGGCCCGGCGCTTGTCGTTGAGGAGCGAGAAGCCGACGGCGATGAAGTACAGGACGATGATCGGACCGGCGAGGGCGATCATGCCGAGCGGGTCGGTGGACGGGGTGGCGACGGCCCCGAAGACGAAGGTGCCCATCACCATGGCGCGCCACCAGCCGGCCATGCGCTTGCCGGTGACCACGCCCGTGAGGTTCAGCATGATCAGCAGCAGCGGCAGCTCGAAGGCGACGCCGAAGACGAGCACCATCCTGGTGGTGAAGTCCAGGAGGTCGTCGAGGGAGAGGAAGTTCGAGGCGACCTCGGGCGTGATGCTGATGAGGACGCGCACGCTGACGGGCATGATCAGGAACGCCGTGTAGGCGCCGGCCCCGAAGAGCGGGACGGCGATGGCGGCGAACCAGTACGTGTACTTCTTCTCGGTCTTGTGGAGGCCGGGCGCGATGAAGGCCCACAGCTGGTAGAGCCAGACCGGGCTGGAGGCGACGAGGCCCGCCAGCATGATCACCTTCACCGTGGAGGTGAAGGGGGAGAGCATGGTCTGGTAGGCGAGGACGACGCACCGTCCGCCGGTGTTCTCGGACAGGGAGGCGTCCGGGGCGCACTTCGGTACGGGGGACGACAGAAGGTCCATCAGCTGCTGGCTGAAGAACGCGGCCACCACGGAGGCGAGCACGATCGCCAGCATCGCCTTGGCAAGGCGGTTGCGCAGCTCACGAAGGTGGTCCGCGAGCGGCATCCGCCCCTCGGGGTCCTTCTCCTTCTTCATGCGGGCAGACTTGGGCAACCCACGTCCTCATCTCGTGCGGGCAGGCCGCTGGGCGGCGAACTTGCGGGCGAACGGTTCAGCGGCCGGCGTGGCCTGTTCAGCGCTGGGTGGTGTCCGACGCCTCGGTCACGGGACGGGCGCCGGTGACGTCGCCGGGGGCGGCCTTGATGGTGCGCTGGGCCGCGGGGGCGGCCTGCTCGGCCGGGGCCTCGGCGGGAGCGGCCTCCTGGCCCTCCGACTTCATGGCCTTGGCCTCGCTCTTGAGGATGCGGGCGGACTTGCCGAGGGAGCGGGCCATCTCCGGGAGCTTCTTGGCACCGAAGAGGAGCACGACGACCAGCAGGATGAGGCTGATCTCCAGGGGACCGATCTGACGGAACATGACTGTGGTCTCTCTTCTCACCGAGGCGGATGGGTGCGTGCCCGGCCGGTCGGACATGCGTCCGGCCTCCGCGCTGTCTGCGATCGTAACCCGCAGGAGTAAACGTCGGGCAATGCCCGTGCGTACTCGCGATTGCGTCCGAGGGGCCCTGATCAGGCCCTATCGGCGCGGTGCGGATCCTCTGAGTCAGGGCAGGGAACGGCTTGTTCGCGCCAGCCCGGTGGCGGCGGTCTCCAGCTCGTCCGCGGCGCGCTGGATGCGTCGTGTGGTGTCTTCCACTTGGCGGCCGAGACGCCGCACCTCCAGGAAGACCCTGACGGCGAGGACGCCGAGGACGGCGAGGCCGAGGAAGCCGAGGGCGATCGCGAGCATGGGCCAGAACATGGGCGGAGCCTAGCGTTTACGGGGTGGGGCGCCGGTCAGGCGGTGGTGTGGAGGCGGAGGGTGCGGACGCCGCCGCCGGTGAGGAGTTCGACGATGCGCTCGCCGGCGGGCTTGCGGACGGAGCTTCCGCATTCGGGGCAGGTGAAGGAGTAGAAGGTGGTGCGGCGGCTGGCTCCGATGGCCAGCCGCAGGGCGCCCGCGGCCAGTTCGAAGCGGCAGCGGCAGTCGGGGCAGGCGGCCTTGAAGAGGACCGGGGCGATCGACGCCGACAGGCCGGACATCACGGACATTTCCCTCAACTCTCTACCTGGAAGACTCGCTGGGACTCGCTGCCACTCGGGTAAGTCGCTCCCCCTCGGAACGACGGTACGAGAGACAGGTCACACGCCCTCGTACGCGGCGAGCGCCGCCGTCGCCGCCTCCCGGGCGCTCTCCGCGAGCCCGGCCGGCGCGACGATCCGCCCGTCGCTGCCGAGCCGCAGCGCGAGCCGCTTCAGCGAGGCCGGGTCGGGGGTCCGCAGGGTGATCCGCAGGCCGCCGTCCGGCAGCTCGTCGGCCCGGTCGTGCGGGTAGTACTCGGCGACCCAGCGCCCGCCGGGGCCGACCTCGACCACGACCTCCGGGTCGTCGGCGGAGGGCTGGACCAGCCCCTCGGAGAGGTCCCGCAGCTCCAGCTCCGGGGGCGCGGCGGCCTCCTCCAGGATCCGGATCTCGGCGACCCGGTCGAGGCGGAAGGTGCGGCGGTCCTCCGAGAGGCGGCACCACGCCTCCATGTAGGTGTGGCCGACCGCGAAGAGGCGGATGGGGTCGACCTCGCGCTCGGTGAGCTCGTCGCGGGCCGGCGAGTAGTAGCGGAGCCAGAGCCGCTTGCGCTCGGAGATGGCCCGGTCGACCTCGGCGAAGACGCCGCCCTCGGACTCGAAGGTCACCGAGAGCCGGGCGCTGGCGCCGGCGGCCTCGCCGGCGGCGGCCTCCAGCTTGGCGGTGGCGCGCACCAGCGCGTCCCGGTCGCCCTCGCGCAGCCCCGGCAGGGTGGCGACGGCGCGGGCGGCGACGAGCAGCGCGGTGGCCTCGTCGGCGGCGAGCCGCAGCGGCTCGGAGGCCTCCGCGCTCAGCGCGCCGGGGTTGCGCCACCAGATCCGGTCGCCGTCGGTGTCGATGTCGAGGAGGTCGCCGCCCCGGAAGCTGGTGCCGCACATGGGCAGCACGTCCAGGTCGGAGATCAGCTCGTCCTCGGTGATGCCGAAGGCGCGGGCCACGTCGGCGACGTGGGCGCCCGGGCGCTCGCGGAGGTAGGTGACGAGGGAGAGCATCCGCCTCGTCTGGTCGATCGCGTTGGCAGCCATGCGGTCCGTCTCCCCCTCAGCCCTTGGCGACGGCGCGCAGCCGCTCCACCACATCGGCCTTCAGGTCGGCCGGTTCCAGTACGACGACGTCGGGGCCGAACTCGACGAGCCAGGCGTCGAGGCCGTGCCCGTACGGGATCTCCAGCTCGTCCCAGCCGTCGGTGCCCTCGCTCGTCTCGGTGGCGCGGGCCCGCAGCGGATAGCCGCAGCCGCTGCGCAGCCGGATCCGTGCGGAGCGGGTGGCGGTCTCCCCCGCCCAGCTCTCCACGGTCTCGCGGACGGTGACGGCGTCGGGCACGGGCGCGGTGAAGGCGCCGGCCCGCGAGCGGACCTTGCCGGTGATCCGGGAGAGACGGAAGACGCGCTCGGCGCCGCGGTCGCGGTCCCAGCCCGCGAGGTACCAGTGGCCGCGCCAGCACTCCAGCGTCCAGGGCTCGACCTGGCGGGGCTCGGGGCGGGCGGCGTTGGCCTTGCGGTACTCGAAGGAGACCGGGCGCCGGTCGCGGCAGGCGAGCATCAGCGGCTCGAAGGCCGTCTCGTGGACCGGGATGCGGGGTTCGAGGGCGCTCGGCTGGATCTCGTAGGCGTCCTCGGCCTCGGGCATGCCGGCGGCGCGCAGCTTCTGGAGGGCGCCGCTGGCGGCTCCGGCGAGGCGGGCCTGCTGCCAGACCCGGGCGGCGAGACCGAGCGCGGCGGCCTCCTCGACGTCCAGGGTGATGGGCGGGAGGCGGTTGGAGTCGCGGCGGGCGAGGTAGCCGATCTCACCGTCGAGGTTCTCGACGGTCTCGATCACCAGTCCGAGCTCGCGCAGGTCGTCCTTGTCGCGCTCGAACATGCGGTTGAAGGCCTCGTCGCCGCTGGCCTCCAGATAGGCCTCGATGGAGCCGCGCAGCTCCCGCTTGCTGAGGGCGCGTCGCGTCCCGAGCAGGCACAGCGCGAGATTCATCAGCCGCTCGGCCTTGGCAATCGCCATGGACGCCTTGCACCCTCTTCCCCGGTTCCGTTCTCGGACGTCCGACCGTACCGCCCCGGGGTGTCCGGGCAAAAGCCGAGGGCCCCCGCCGCGGAGGCGGGGGCCCTCGGTACGGGGCGTGGGGCCGGTCAGGCCTTCTTCACGCCCACCAGGTCGCAGACGAAGATCAGCGTCTCGCCGGGCGCGATCTTGGCGCCGGCGCCGCGGTCGCCGTAGGCGAGGTGGGCGGGGATGACCAGCTGGCGGCGGCCGCCGACCTTCATGCCCTGGACGCCCCGGTCCCAGCCCTTGATGACCATGCCGGCACCGAGCGGGAACTCCAGCGCCTCGCCGCGGTTCCAGGAGGCGTCGAACTCCTCACCGGTGCTGAAGGAGACACCGACGTAGTGGACCTTGACCGTGTCCCCGGCCGCGGCCTCCGCGCCGTCGCCCTCCCAGATGTCCTTGATCTCCAGGTCGGCCGGCGGCTCGCCGCCCGGGAAGTCGACCTCGGGCTTCTCGATGCTCACTGCAGTGTGCTCCTCATACGGGTGAAACCGCGCGGACGATGGCCCGCGCGACCCCGACAACCTACCGCTTGGCGGGCCGGGACGCGCGGGAACCCGTCACTGCTTGGTGAGGATGTCCACCGTGAAGACGAGCGTGGAGTTGGCCGGGATCGGGCCCTGGGCCTGGTCGCCGTAGCCGTCGGCCGGCGGGACGACGAGCATCACACGGCTGCCGACCTTCTTGCCCTCCAGGCCCTTGCTCCAGCCCTTGATGACGTTGGCGAGCGGGAAGGTCGCCGGGGCGCCCCGGTCGTAGGAGCTGTCGAACTTCTTGCCGTCCTTCCAGAGCACGCCCTGGTACTGGACGGTCAGGGTGTCGGTGGCCTTGACCGGCTCGCCCTTGCCCTCGATCACGTAGTTGGAGACGAGCTTCGTGGGCGCGTCCGTCTTCGGGACGGTCAGCGAGGGGGCCTTGCCGTCGGTGTTGGTGCCGACCTTGGGCAGGTCCTTGTTCTCCTGGGCGACGACGGTGCCCTCGGCGGACTTCGGGATCGTGGTCGCCTTCAGGATGTCGACGACGAAGACCAGCGTGGCGCCGCCCTTGATGCTGGGCGGGGAGCCCTGCTCGCCGTAGCCGAGCTCCGGCGGGATGCCGATCTCGACGCGGCTGCCGACCTTCTGGCCCTTCAGACCCTGGTCCCAGCCCCTGATGACCTGGCCGGCGCCGAGGGTGAGGGTGAAGGGCTCGCCCCGGTCGAAGCTGTTGTCGAAGGGGGTCGTCGAGTCCCAGGTCTGACCGAGGTAGTTGACCTGGAGGGCGTCGCCGTCCTTCGTCACCGGGCCGTCGCCCTCGCTGATGACGTTGACCTTGAGCTCCTTCGGCGGGTCGCCCTCGCCCTTGGCGAGGGTCGGCTTCTCGCCGAACTTCTCGCCCGCGGTGATGGCGGGGAGCCCGTTGGTCATCGAGGCGTTATCGGAGCCCTTGGTGTCGTTGCCGCAGGCCGCTGTGAGCAGCAGCAGCGGGACGACGAGAAGGCCGGCAATTCGGCGCACGTGTTCCTCAGATCTCAGACGGCACAGTAGTTGTCCGGACACTCTAGGGGACCCGTCCGAGACGTCCAGGGCCCCGCGCGTCCTCCGCGCGGGGCCCTGGTCCGATCCTGTGATCGTCCTACATACCGGCGATCAGCTTCTCCACCCGGTCGTCGACCGAGCGGAACGGGTCCTTGCAGAGGACCGTCCGCTGCGCCTGGTCGTTGAGCTTGAGGTGGACCCAGTCGACGGTGAAGTCCCGGCGCTGCTCCTGGGCGCGGCGGATGAAGTCGCCGCGGAGCCGGGCCCGGGTGGTCTGCGGGGGCACGGACTTGCCCTCGAAGATCTTCACGTCGTTGCAGATCCGCGCCGCCTGCCCGTTCTTCTGGAGCAGGTAGTACAGCCCGCGGCGGCGGTGGATGTCGTGGTACGCGAGGTCTATCTGGGCGACCCGCGGGTTCGACATGGTCATGTTGTGCTTGGCGCGGTACCGCTCGATGAGCTTGTACTTCATCACCCAGTCGATCTCGGTCTGGATGCGGTCCAGCTCCTCCTGCTCGATCGCGTCGAGCGTGCGGCCCCACAGTTCGAGGACCTGGGCGACCGTGCCGGACCGGATGCCGCGCCGGTCGACGAAGTCGGAGGCCTTCTCGTAGTACTCGCGCTGCACCTCCAGGGCGGAGGCCTCGCGGCCGCTGGCCAGGCGCACCTTGCGCTGGCCGGTGATGTCGTGGCTGACCTCGCGGATGGCCCGGATCGGGTTCTCCAGGGTCAGGTCGCGCATCACGGTGCCCGCCTCGATCATGCGCAGCACGAGGTCGGTGGCGCCGACCTTGAGGAGCATGGTCGTCTCGGACATGTTGGAGTCGCCGACGATGACGTGGAGCCGGCGGTAGCGCTCGGCGTCGGCGTGCGGCTCGTCCCGGGTGTTGATGATGGGCCGGGAGCGGGTCGTGGCGGAGCTGACGCCCTCCCAGATGTGCTCGGCGCGCTGGGAGACGCAGTAGACGGCGCCACGCGGGGTCTGGAGCACCTTGCCCGCCCCGCAGATCAGCTGACGCGTCACCAGGAACGGGATGAGGATGTCGGCGAGACGGGAGAACTCCCCGTGGCGGGCGACGAGATAGTTCTCGTGGCAGCCGTAGGAGTTTCCGGCGGAGTCGGTGTTGTTCTTGAAGAGGTAGACGTCGCCCGCGATTCCCTCCTCGTGCAGGCGGCGTTCGGCGTCCACGAGAAGACCTTCGAGAATGCGCTCGCCGGCCTTGTCGTGGGTGACGAGTTCGGTCACGTCGTCGCATTCCGGTGTGGCGTATTCCGGATGCGAACCCACGTCCAGGTACAGGCGGGCGCCGTTCCGCAGGAAGACATTGCTGCTGCGGCCCCATGACACGACTCGGCGGAAGAGGTACCGCGCCACTTCGTCAGGAGACAGTCGGCGCTGTCCCCTGAACGTGCACGTGACGCCGTACTCGTTCTCCAGCCCGAAAATGCGGCGGTCCATGTCTGAACATTACGCCTGACGGCCTGTGCTGAAACCGGGTTGGACGTTTCCGTCTCGATTGTTTTCCGGTCAGAGGGCGTTCTTTTCGGTGTGCACCACGGTGGCGGCGCCCCCGCTCACGGCGTGTCGGGAGCCGCGTCCGGGCGCGTCGGGGTCGTTCAGGACCCGCCCGGTGGCGAGCAGGACGAGCAGCGCGGCCAGGCCTCCGGCGCCCGCCACGGCGAAACCGGCCACGGTGTCGGCGATTTCGACGGCGGGTCCGGCGGCGGCCGAGCCCAGGGCGGCGCCGACGCCGAAGGTGGTGACCAGCCAGGAGAAGGCCTCGGTGACGGTGCCCGCCGGGGCGTGCCGGTCCACCACGATGAACGCGCAGGCCAGCACGGGGGCGAGGAAGAAGCCCGAGAGGGCCGCGAGGCCGCTCATGGCGACCGGACCGGGGGTGAGCGTCAGCGGCAGGTAACAGAGCGCGAGGAGCGCGACCAGGACGCGCAGCCGGCGCTCGGGCGCCCCCGCCCACCGCCGGGCGCCGTACAGGACGCCGCCGAGGAGGGCGCCGAGGCCGAGGGCGGCCATCAGCCAGCCGTAGACGGACGGGGTGCCCCGGTCGTCGGCGTAGGCGACGGCGGCGACCGTGATGGAGCCGAGGGCGAGCCCGACGAAGAAGAAGGAGCCGAGCAGGGCGAGCAGCCCCGGGGAGCGCAGGGCGCCGAGCCAGTGGGCCTCGCGGGGCGCCGAGCGCCAGGCCCGGGACGGCTCGGAGAGGACGACGGAGAGGGCCCCGAGCACGCCGATGAGATTGATGACCAGGAGGGCCGCGGCGGGCGACCACACGGCGACCAGGAGGGTCACCAGGAGCGGGCCGACGGTGAACATGACCTCCTGGGCGACCGCGTCGAGGGCGTACGCCCGGTGCACCCGGTCCTCACGGCCCAGGACGCTCGGCCAGAGGGCGCGCAGACCGCCCTCCAGGGGCGGCGTGAAGAACCCGGCGAGGACGACGGCGGCGTAGGCGAGCGGGAGGTTGCCGATGCCGACGAGGGCGAAGAGGGCCATGCCGACGGCGGAGAGCACGGCGGCGGGCAGCTGGACCCGCGGCTGGCCCTTGAGGTCGACGGCGCGACCGAGGAGCGGCTGGCCGACGGCGTTGGCGAGGCCGTACGCGGCGACGAGGCCGCCCGCGAGGGTGTAGCCGCCGCCCTGGTCCCGGACGAAGAGCGTCATGGCGATGGGGCCGGTGCCGTTGGGCAGCCGGCCGACCAGGGTGCCGGTGAGCAGGCGGAGCGCGTGCGGCGCCCGCAGGATGTCGCGGTAGCCGCCGTGTGCCGTGGCCTCGGTGGCCATGCGGGTCTCCCCTCCGTCGGCTCCCGCCGAGGTTTTACGTATAACTTCCGTCGTCATACGTACCATGGCGGCGTGACGCGGGTCCACCCCGCGCCCCGCCCCACCGACCAGCGCCCCACCGACAGCGTCCGCCCCGGAGGCCCCGTGCAGACCCCCGAACCCCTGGGTGCCACCCGTCCGACCAGCAAGGACGTGGCCCGGGTGGCGGGCGTCTCACAGGCCACCGTCTCCCTCGTCCTCGGCGAGAAGTGGCGCGGCCGCGTCTCCGAGCGCACCGCCGGCACCGTCCGGGAAGCCGCCCGCGAGCTCGGCTACCGCCCCAACCTCGCGGCCCGCAACCTCCGCCTCGGCCGCACCCGCACCGCCCTGCTCGTCGTCCCCGCCCTCACCAACGAGTTCTTCGCCCACGTGTACACCGGAGCGGCGGCCGTCGCCGCCGACCACGGCTTCGGCGTCGTGCTCTACCCCTCCCCCGACGGCGTCGGCCCCGCCCGCGACCCCTTCGCCTCCGCCCAGGCCTCCCTGGACGGCGTGCTGGCCTCCTCGATGGCCACCGCCGCCCTGGAGGCCTTCCGCGGCAGCGAACTGCCGCTCGTCATGCTCGACAGCGACCCGGCGGACCCCGGCGCCGCCGCCCACGTCAACCTCGACGTCGCCGAGGGCATGCGGCTCGTCACCGCCCACCTGCTCGCCCTCGGCCACCGCCGCTTCCTGCACCTGGCCTCCGCCGCGCCCTCCTGGACCTTCGACGTCCGGGCCGCCGCGCTCGGCGAGGCCCTGCGCGGGGCCGAGGTGCGCACCGTACGGTCCCCGCTCACCGTCGCCGCAGCGCGGGAGGCCGCGGGCGCGGCCCTCGCCGCGCCCGGACCGCGCCCCACGGCGGTGGTCTGCGACGACGACATCCTCGCCGCCGGGGTCTGCAAGGCCGCCCGGCGGCTCGGCCTGCGGGTGCCCGAGGACCTCTCCGTCACCGGCTTCGACGACATGGCGCTCGCGACGGCGGTCGAGCCGGAGCTCACCACGGTCCGGCTGCCCGCGGAGGAGTTCGGCCGCCGCGGCATGGAGGCGCTGCTCGCCGTCCTGGCGGGCGAACCCGCCCGCTCGGACGTCCTGCCCGCCCACCTGGTCCCGCGCGCCTCCACGGGCCCCGCACCGGCCGTCTGAGCCCCGGAACGCGGAAGGGCCCGGTCCTGGTGGACCGGGCCCCTCACGGGCGCGTCTACTCCTCGGGCGCCTCGTCCGAGGGCTCGTCCGTCTTCGCCGCCGCCGCGTTGTCCGCCTCCAGGAGACGCGACAGCTGGCGGCCGACGATCCGCTTGAACTTCCGCTGCTGCGGACGCGTGCGGTCCAGGACCGCCACCTCCAGGCGCTCGGCGGGGATCTCCCGCTCGGTGCCGTTGGTGTCCCGGGAGAGCGCCTGCACCGCGAGCTTCAGGGCCTCCGCGAGCGACATCCCGTCACGGTGGCGCTGGTCCAGGAAGGAGCTGATCTGCTCCGCGTTCCCGCCCACCGCGACCGAGCCGTGCTCGTCCACGATGGAGCCGTCGTGCGGCAGCCGGTAGATCTGGTCCCCGGCCGGCTCCGAGCCGACCTCGGCGACGACCAGCTCCACCTCGTACGGCTTCTCGCCGGCGCTGGAGAAGATCGTGCCCAGCGTCTGCGCGTAGACGTTGGCCAGGCCGCGCGCGGTGACGTCGTCCCGGTCGTAGGTGTAGCCGCGCAGGTCGGCGTAGCGGACGCCGCCGATGCGGAGGTTCTCGTACTCGTTGTACTTGCCGGCGGCCGCGAAACCGATCCGGTCGTAGATCTCGCTGAACTTGTGCAGGGCACGGGACGGGTTCTCGCCGACGAAGACGATGCCGTCGGCGTACTGGAGGACCACGAGGCTGCGGCCGCGCGCGATGCCCTTGCGGGCGTACTCCGCGCGGTCGGCCATGGCCTGCTGGGGGGAGACGTAGAACGGTGTCGACACCGGCGCTCGTCCCTTTCTTCTGGGCTGTGAGGGGGCGACGTACGGATCAGAGCAGGGCGGCGCGCGGTCCGTCCGGCTGCTCCAGACGCCGCTCGGTGACCGAACGGGCCAGCTCGGAGGATTCCGCCTCGGTGAGCCTGCGGAAGCCCTCGTCGGTGATGACGGTGACGATCGGGAAAATCCGGCGGGCCAGGTCCGGGCCACCGGTCGCCGAGTCGTCGTCCGCCGCGTCGTACAGCGCCTGTACGACCAGTGTGGTCGCCTGCTGCTCGGTCAGGTCCTCGCGGTACAGCTTCTTCATCGAACCGCGGGCGAAGATCGAGCCCGAGCCTGTGGCGGCGAAGCCGTGCTCCTCGGAGCGGCCGCCGGTCACGTCGTACGAGAAGATCCGGCCCTTCTCCCGGCCCTCGTCCCAGCCGGCGAAGAGCGGCACGACGGCGAGGCCCTGCATGGCCATGCCGAGGTTGCTGCGGATCATGGTGGAGAGACGGTTCGCCTTGCCCTCCAGGGAGAGCGTGGCGCCCTCCACCTTCTCGAAGTGCTCCAGCTCCAGCTGGAAGAGCTTCACCATCTCGACGGCGAGACCGGCGGTGCCGGCGATGCCGACCGCGGAGTACTCGTCCGCCGGGAACACCTTCTCGATGTCCCGCTGCGCGATCATGTTGCCCATGGTGGCCCGCCGGTCACCCGCGAGCACGACGCCCCCCGGGAACGTCGCGGCCACGATGGTCGTGCCGTGCGGAGCCTCGACGATCCCCTCCGGCAGCTTCCGGTTGCCCGGCAGCAGCTCCGGCGAGTGGTCACCGAGGAAGTCGATGAAGGACGAGGACCCCGGCGTCAGGAAGGCTGCCGGTAGACGCCCTGTGCTACGAGTGTTGGGTTCCACAGGTTTCCTTCCACGTATGCGGCTGCACGCCTGATGACGTCTGGCCGATCCTTGAGTTGCCCCAGAGCCGCGTTGCAGCTGAAGCACAGTACGCCTCGGACCTTACCCGTCCGATGATCGTGATCCACGTGCTCCGCCGGACCCTCCTGGCAGATCACGCAGACACCACCCTGGTCGACGATCATCTGGTCACGCTGGGCTTCGGTGATGCCGTATTTGCGCTTGAGATGACTCGCGCGCCCCTCTACCGCTCGGCACAGCTTGCAGCGCGTCGAGAGACCATCGGATGCCCGCCGATTACGGTCCCACTCCGAGTGGGGCTTGGTCTGCCGGCGCTTACGGCAGTACTTGTGCCCCGCCGGCACGTCCACCCGAGGGCGGACGTTCTTGCCGCGAGCCAGCTGCCGCTGCTGGTGATACTCGGCCGCGCACGGCCTGCAGTAGCACTGCAGGCCGTCCCGCATGGCCTTATTCGAGGCGAATGCCTCACGCGGCTTCACTTCCCGACACCGCGGACACTGCTTGGATTCCACCGATCAAGCCCCCCGGCGCGAGACTCACCTTTGAATCGAAGGTGAGTCTACTCGCCACCCTTCTGAACGAAGGAGCGCACGAACTCCTCCGCGTTCTCCTCTAGCACGTCGTCGATCTCGTCGAGGACCGAGTCCACGTCCTCGCTCAGCTTCTCCTGGCGTTCCTGGAGGTCGGAGCTCGCCTCCGTGGTGGTCTCCTCGACCTCCTCCGTGGAACGCGTGGCCTTCTGCTGTCCGCCGCCGGTGTCCTTGGCCGCCATATCCTCACCCCGCTCGAATCGGATCGCTCGGACTTGTGCTGCTGGGGTCCTGCAAGATCAGACCCTACAAGCCGGGACCGACATCGGCCCCCGCATTTCCGCAACGCCCGTGCACTGCTTCCATGATTCCCAGGGCCCGGGTATTTCAGGCCCTTTTTCCGGTCTCGAATCAGCTGCCGGAGAGGACCCTCACGAGTTCCTCCGCCGTGCGGCAGCGGTCCAGGAGGGCCGCCACGTGGGCCTTGGTGCCGCGCAGCGGCTCCAGGGTCGGGACGCGCTGGAGCGAGTCGCGGCCCGGCAGGTCGAAGATCACCGAGTCCCAGGAGGCGGCGGCCACGTCGTCCGCGTACTGCTCCAGGCAGCGGCCCCGGAAGTAGGCCCTGGTGTCCTCCGGCGGCGCCGTCTCGGCCCGCTCCACCTCGGCCTCGTCCAGGAGCCGCTTCATGCGCCCGCGGGCCACCAGACGGTTGTACAGCCCCTTGTCGGGCCGCACGTCCGCGTACTGGAGGTCCACCAGGTGCAGCCGGGGCGCGTCCCAGTCCAGGCCGTCACGGCGCCGGTAGCCCTCCATGAGCTCCCGCTTGGCGATCCAGTCCAGCTCGCCGGCCAGGCTCATCGGGTCGTTCTCCAGGCGGTTGAGGGTGTCCTCCCACCGCGTCAGGACGTCCTTGGTCTGCTCGTCGGCGTCCGCGCCGTACCGCTCGTCCACGTACTTCCTGGCCAGCTCGAAGTACTCCATCTGGAGCTGCACCGCGGTGAGTGTCCGGCCGCTGCGCAGCGTGACGAGGTACTGGAGCGAGGGGTCGTGCGAGACGTGGTGGAGGGTGCGGACGGGCTGGTCGACGGCGAGGTCGACGGTGATGAAGCCGTCCTCGATCATGGAGAGGACGAGCGCCGTGGTGCCGAGCTTGAGGTAGGTGGAGATCTCGGAGAGGTTGGCGTCCCCGATGATCACGTGCAGCCGGCGGTACTTCTCCGCGTCGGCGTGCGGTTCGTCGCGGGTGTTGATGATGGGGCGCTTGAGGGTGGTCTCCAGGCCGACCTCGACCTCGAAGTAGTCGGCGCGCTGGCTGATCTGGAAGCCGTCCTCGCGGCCGTCCTGCCCCAGGCCGACGCGGCCGGCGCCGGTGACGACCTGGCGGGAGACGAAGAAGGGCGTCAGGTGGCGCACGATGTCCGAGAAGGGGGTCTCCCGCTTCATCAGGTAGTTCTCGTGCGTGCCGTAGGAGGCGCCCTTGTTGTCGGTGTTGTTCTTGTAGAGGTGGATGGGCTGGGCGCCGGGGAGCTGGGCGGCGCGCTCGGCCGCCTCGGCCATGATCCGCTCGCCGGCCTTGTCCCAGAGGACGGCGTCGCGCGGGTTGGTGACCTCGGGGGCGCTGTACTCGGGGTGGGCGTGGTCCACGTAGAGCCGGGCGCCGTTGGTGAGGATCACGTTGGCGAGCCCGATGTCCTCGTCGGTGAGCTGGCTGGAGTCGGCGACCTCGCGGGCGAGGTCGAAGCCGCGGGCGTCCCGCAGCGGGTTCTCCTCCTCGAAGTCCCAGCGGGCGCGGCGCGCCCGGTGCATCGCCGCGGCGTAGGCGTTGACGATCTGGGACGAGGTGAGCATGGCATTGGCGTTCGGGTGTCCGGGGACGGAGATCCCGTACTCCGTCTCGATGCCCATTACTCGCCGTACGGTCATGCGGCCCTCCTTGCCCGGCGGCGCTCAGTGCGCGACTCGGCGGTACCGAAGAGCCTAGAGCGGCTCCGCGCTGGTGGGGAGATCACTTGCGGTATTTCCCGGATGTGGCCGGGAGTTTTTCCGGTGAGAATGCGACGGCTGCGGATGCCCGGTTTCCGGACATCCGCAGCCGGTGTGCGTTTTTACAGGTACTGACCGGTGTTGGCCACCGTGTCGATGGAGCGTCCGGTGTCCGCGCCCTGCTTTCCGGTGACGAGGGTGCGGATGAAGACGATCCGCTCGCCCTTCTTTCCGGAGATGCGGGCCCAGTCGTCGGGGTTGGTGGTGTTGGGCAGGTCCTCGTTCTCCTTGAACTCGTCCACGCAGGCCTGGAGGAGGTGGGAGACGCGGATGCCCTTCTGGTTGTGGTCGAGGAATGCCTTGATGGCCATCTTCTTGGCCCGGTCGACGATGTTCTGGATCATCGCGCCGGAGTTGAAGTCCTTGAAGTACAGGACTTCCTTGTCACCGTTGGCGTACGTGACTTCGAGGAAGCGGTTCTCCTCGGATTCGGCGTACATCTGCTCGACGACGGACTGGATCATTCCGTGGGCGGCGGCGGCCTTGGAGCCGCTGTGCTCGGAGACGTCGTCCGTGTGGAGCGGAAGGTTGGCGGTGAGGTACTTCGCGAAGATGTCCTTCGCGGCCTCGGCGTCCGGACGCTCGATCTTGATCTTCACGTCGAGCCGGCCGGGCCTCAGGATCGCGGGGTCGATCATGTCCTCGCGGTTGGAGGCGCCGATGACGATCACGTTCTCCAGGCCCTCGACGCCGTCGATCTCGGCGAGCAGCTGGGGGACGATGGTGTTCTCCACGTCCGAGCTGACGCCGGATCCGCGGGTGCGGAAGAGCGACTCCATCTCGTCGAAGAAGACGATGACGGGGGTGCCTTCGCTGGCCTTCTCGCGGGCCCGCTGGAAGACCAGGCGGATGTGCCGCTCGGTCTCGCCGACGTACTTGTTGAGGAGTTCGGGGCCCTTGATGTTGAGGAAGTAGGACTTCCCCGCGGGCTGGCCGGTGACCTCGGCGACCTTCTTGGCCAGGGAGTTGGCGACGGCCTTGGCGATGAGCGTCTTGCCGCAGCCGGGCGGCCCGTAGAGCAGGATGCCCTTGGGTGGCCGCAGTTCGTGCTCCTTGAACAGGTCGGGGTAGAGGTACGGGAGCTCGACCGCGTCGCGGATCAGTTCGATCTGGTTGCCCAGACCGCCGATCTTGTCGTAGTCGACGTCCGGGACCTCTTCGAGGACGAGTTCCTCGACCTCGCTCTTGGGCACGACCTCGTAGACGTACCCGGACCGGGAGTCGAAGAGCAGGGCGTCGCCGGAGCGGATGGTGATGTCCAGGAGCGGCTCGGCGAGCCGCACCACCCTCTCCTCGTCGGTGTGCCCCACCACCAGGGCGCGCTCGCCGTCCTCCAGGATCTCCTTGAGGGTGACGATCTCCCCGGCGCGCTCGAACTCCATGGCCTCGACCACGTTGAGCGCTTCGTTGAGCATGACTTCCTGGCCGCGCCGGAGCTCGTCGAGCTCGACGCTGGGACTCACGTTCACCCGGAGCTTGCGGCCCCCGGTGAAGATGTCGCACGTGCCGTCCTCATTGGCCTGAAGGAAGACACCGAATCCGGCCGGCGGCTGTGCGAGCCGGTCGACCTCCTCCTTGAGGGCCACGATCTGGTCGCGTGCCTCACGGAGCGTGTTCGCCAGCCTTTCGTTCTGCGCGGACACGCCGGCCAGGCTCGTCTGCAGCTCGACGATCCGCTCTTCGAGAATCCTCGTGTGTCGCGGAGAGTCGGCGAGCTTGCGGCGCAGGACGGCGATTTCCTGCTCGAGATAGGCAACCTGGCCGGCAGGGTCTTCAGACCCCCGCCCCGGCCGGATGCCGCGGTTGATGTCGTCGTCGTGGGCTGCCACGGTCCTCACCTCCTCCAAGGGGAGCTGGACGCATCCTGACCCTACCTGCGTGGGTGATGATTGAAACCCCTAGATCAAAAAGACTCCGGGGCGTGTCCGATCTTCACCCTTGCGCTTCCCCTCTCGCCAGCTGAATACCCACCCTTCGGGCTCTGAAAGCGGGCAGTTGTATCGTCATGAGGGGTCAACACCCGCGGGTCGCGGCCTCAATTGTCCGCGCGGAGCAGAAACGGCAGAAGAGATGAGCGTGCAGAACGAGGCGCCGGCCGACGGGGCCGAGGAGGCCCTGGAGGTCTGGATCGACCAGGACCTGTGCACGGGGGACGGGATCTGCGCGCAGTACGCTCCCGAGGTCTTCGAGCTGGACATCGACGGGCTCGCGTATGTGAAGAGCGCCGACGACGAGCTGCTGCAGGAGGCGGGGGCGACGACGCCGGTGCCGCTGCCGCTGCTGCAGGACGTGGTGGACTCGGCGAAGGAGTGCCCGGGCGACTGCATCCACGTCCGGCGGGTCCGGGACCGCGTCGAGGTGTACGGCCCCGACGCGGAGTGACGCGTCAGGCGCCGAAGGCCTCCGCGCCCGCGGTGCGGACGAAGGCGCCGCCGCTCCACTCCCAGCTGACCTGCTCCTTCTCGTCGGGGCAGCAGCTGGGGACGTCAAGGGACGAGTAGCCGAGCAGGGTGGCGCGGACGGCTCCGTCGCGGATCGCGAGGCCGGTGACGCTGCGCTGCTCGCGCGGGTCGACGAGGGTGGCCACCACGCGCGCGGGGGCGCCGTCGCCGCGGCCGGGGGTGAGGACGTAGAGCCCGGAGGGCGGGGTTCCGGATCCGGCTTCGCAGTGTACGACCGCAACGGTCTCGGGGTTCTTGTCGCCGTCCAGGTCGCCGGTGACGCTGCGGGCGACGCGGTGGTCCACTCCCCCGCACCGAAGGGGGTAGGCGGCCGTGGCGGGGTCGGGCGCGGCGGCCGGTCCGGCGGCCGCGGGGGCCTTCTGGACGGCCGGGCCGGCTTCGGCGGCGCGGGGGGTCAGGGCGCCGGCGAGGGCGACGACCGCGGCGGTCGCGGTGGCGGTGGCCAGCCAGTGCAGCGGCCGGGCGTGGGTGTGAGCGAGGTCCACGGGGTCCGGGGCGGCGGAGGGCTGCACGCGAGACGTCTCCTGTGAGGGTCGTGCCGAGGGGTTGCGGGCATCGTGCCACACGTCACAGGGCGGCGGAACAGCCGGGGGTGGGAAGCGTGGTGCCGAACGCGGCGACGCCGCCGCCCGGTTCCCCGCGGAGCGGGGTGAACGGACGGCGGCGTCGCCGGGATCCTGTCGGAGTGTCAGCCCTTGTTGGGGCCGTCGTAGTCCTCGCCGTAGGCGCCCTTGGCGGGGCGGCGGCGGCGCATCGGGGGCTCGACGCCGTCCGCGAGGCGGCGGGCGGTGACGAGGAAGCCGGTGTGGCCGATCATGCGGTGATCGGGGCGGACGGCGAGGCCCTCGACGTGCCAGTTGCGGATCATGGATTCCCAGGGCTGCGGCTCGGCGTAGCAGCCGATCTCGCGGATGGACTCCACGGTGCGGGCGAGCTGGGTGGTGGTGGCCACGTAGCAGCAGAGGATGCCGCCCGGGACGAGGCTCTTGGAGACGGCCTCCAGGCACTCCCAGGGGGCGAGCATGTCGAGGATGACCCGGTCGACGTCGGTGTCGGTCAGGTTGTCCTGGAGGTCGCCGACGGTCAGCTGCCAGGCCGGGTGGGGGCCGCCGAAGTAGCGCTCGACGTTGCCCTTCGCGATCTCGGCGAAGTCCTCGCGGCGCTCGTAGGAGTGCAGCATTCCGCTGTCGCCGATGGCGCGGAGCAGGAAGCTGCTGAGCGAGCCGGAACCCACGCCGGCCTCCACGACGCGCGCGCCGGGGAAGATGTCGGCGAAGGCGAGGATCTGTCCCGCGTCCTTCGGGTAGACCACGGCGGCGCCGCGGGGCATGGACAGGACGTAGTCGGGGAGCAGGGGGCGCAGCGCGAGGTAGGCGACGTTTCCGGTGGTGCGGACAACGCTGCCCTCGGGAGCGCCGATCAGCTCGTCGTGCGGGAAGGAACCCTTGTGGGTGTGGAAGTTCTTTCCCTCTTCGAGCGTGAACGTGTAGTGGCGGCCCTTGGGGTCGGTCAGCTGAACCTGGTCCCCGACCTTGAAGGGCCCGCGTCGGCGGGCGGCACCGGTCGGTTCGGACATGGGAACAAGAGTACCGGGCCTAGGAGGACGGTCGTGCCATGGCCTTCACGAAGGCCCGCTCGACGTCGGTGGTGGCGAGGACTCCGTAGATCTCGCCGGTCTCCTCGACGACGAGGTATTCGGTGGCGGGGGTGGCGCGGAGGTGGTCGAGGAGGGGCTGGCCGGTGAGCTCGGCGGGGACCCGCATGCCGTCGTTGAGGTCCTGGGCGAGGGTGGTGACGGCGACCCAGGGGCGGCGGTGCTGGGGGACGGCGGCGATGGCGGCCTCGCGGACGATGCCGGTGGGGTCGCCGGTGGGGTCGACGACGACGAGGGCGCGGGCGCCGGCCTCGTTGGCGCGGCGGAGGGCCTCGGAGAGGGGGGTGTCGGGTTCGACGGGGATGGCGCGGCGGGTGAGGGCGCGGGCGCGGAGTTCGGGGAGGTGTTCGCGCAGCCGGGCCATGCGGAGGCTGTTGCCGGCGCCGGTCCAGATGATGGCGGCGAGGATGGCGGCGAGGAGGGCGTCGGTGACGGTGGTGAAGCCGTCGATGTCGGCGGTGGAGTTGCCGAGCCAGCCGGTGCGGGTGAGGAGGGGGAGGCCGATGAGGACGGTGACGGCGAGGGCGCGGCCGACCCAGGCGGCGGCGATGGTGCCGGTCATGGGCTTGCCGGTGAGCTTCCAGACGACCGCGCGGAGCATCCGGCCGCCGTCGAGGGGCAGGCCGGGCAGGAGGTTGAAGATCGCCACGATGAGGTTGGAGATCATCAGGCCGGCGAGGAGGACGCCGGGCACGGTGCCGGGGTCGACGGCGTACATGGCGAGGTAGAAGACGCCGGCGAGGACGAGGGAGAGGAGGGGGCCGACGAAGGCGAGGACGAATTCGCGGCCGGGGGTCTCGGACTCCTTCTCGATCTCGGAGACGCCGCCGAAGAACTGGAGCTGGATGCGTCGCACCGGGAGCTTGAAGCGGAGGGCGGCGATGGTGTGGGCGAGCTCGTGGACGAGGACGGAGGCGTAGAAGGCGACGGCGAAGAAGAGGGAGACGAGGTAGCGCGCGGCGCCGAGTTCGGGCAGGACCCGTTCGATCTGGTCGCCGAAGACCCAGGTGATGAGGGCGGCGACGAGGAACCAGCTGGGCGCGACGTAGACGGGCACGCCGAAGGGGCGGCCCATCAGGATCCCGCCGCCGGGTTCCTCGGTCCGCTGCGGCTTGGGCTCGTCCTGGTTCACGGGTTCCTCTCGTCGCCGGGTGTGACCGCGCCGCCGCGTCACGGGTCGATCATGCAGCGCGACGGGTCATGCGTCGATGGTATGCGGCTCGCTGTCGGTGGCGGGTCGTAGGGTCTGTGTCATGAGTACGAGCGAGCGGCTCCCGGAGGGGCCCCGGGCGCCCATGTCGCTGTCGCCCTCGCGGGCGAGCGACTTCATGCAGTGTCCCCTGTTGTACCGGTTCCGGGTGATCGACCGGCTGCCGGAGAAGCCGAGCGCGGCGGCGACGCGCGGGACGCTGGTGCACGCGGTCCTGGAGCGGCTCTTCGACGATCCGGCGGCGGAGCGGACGGTGCCGCGGGCGAAGGCGATGGTGCCGGGGCAATGGGACCGGCTCCTGGAGTCGAAGCCGGAGCTGGGCGAGCTGTTCGCGGACGATCCGGCGGGCGAGCGGCTCGGGCAGTGGCTGGCGGAGGCCGAGGCGCTGGTGGAGCGGTGGTTCACGCTGGAGGATCCGGCGCGTCTGGAGCCGGCCGAGCGCGAGCTGTTCGTGGAGACGGAGCTGGAGTCGGGGCTGCGGCTTCGCGGGGTGATCGACCGGGTGGACGTGGCGCCGACGGGCGAGGTGCGGATCGTCGACTACAAGACGGGCAAGGCGCCGCGGCCGGAGTACAGCGAGGGCGCGCTGTTCCAGATGACGTTCTACGCGCTGGTGGTGTGGCGGCTGAAGGGCGTGATCCCGCGCCGTCTGCAGCTGGTGTACCTGGGGAGCGGGGACGTGCTGACGTACGACCCGGTGGAGGCGGACCTGCGGCGGGTGGAGCGGAAGCTGCACGCGCTGTGGGACGCGATCCGGACGGCGACGGAGACGGGCGACTGGCGGCCGCGGCCGACGAAGCTGTGCGGCTGGTGCGACCACCGGGCGGTGTGCCCGGAGTTCGGGGGGACTCCCCCGGTGTACCCGCTGGAGATCGTTTCCGCGCGCCCGGCGGAGTCGGGCGAATCGGTGCAGGGCAGAATGGGCGGGGACCGGCCCGCCTCGTGAAGGAGCCCCTGTGACGATTCGCGTCCTGTTGGTCGACGACCAGCCGCTGCTGCGCACCGGCTTCCGGATGATTCTGGAGGCGGAGCAGGACCTGGCGGTGGTGGGCGAGGCCGGTGACGGTCTGCAGGCGCTGGACCAGGTGCGGGCGCTGCAGCCCGACGTGGTGCTGATGGACATCCGGATGCCGCGGATGGACGGGGTGGAGGCGACCCGGCAGATCACCGGGCCCGGCCGGGACGGGCCGGCGAAGGTCCTGGTGCTGACCACCTTCGACCTGGACGAGTACGTGGTGGAGGCGCTGCGCGCGGGCGCGAGCGGCTTCCTGCTCAAGGACGCCCCGGCGAACGAGCTGGTGCAGGCGATCCGGGTGGTGGCGGCGGGCGAGGCGATGCTGGCCCCGTCGATCACGCGCCGGCTCCTCGACAAGTACTCGGCGCATCTGCCGACGGGCGAGGAGCGGGTGCCGGACACGCTGGGCACGCTGACCGACCGTGAGGTGGAGGTCCTGAAGCTGGTCGCCAAGGGGCTGTCGAACGCGGAGATCGCGGCGGACCTGTTCGTCAGCGAGACGACGGTGAAGACGCACGTGGGCCATGTGCTGACCAAGCTGGGCCTGCGCGACCGTGTGCAGGCGGCGGTGTACGCGTACGAGAGCGGTCTGGTCCGGCCGGGGGCCAACGGCCAGTAGGCCGGGTACGACGGCGGTACGGGGAAGGGCCCGGCGCGCGGGTGCGCGCCGGGCCCTTCGCCGTGTTCCGGACCGGGGTCAGCTCTTGCGGAGCTCCCAGAAGCGGAAGACGGTCGAGGCGTCGAGGGTCCATTCGAGGCCGGTGACGCCGTCGCGGGTGACGGCGTACTGCTTGCCCTGCCAGAGCGGGAGGAGCGGGAGCTGCTCGGCGACGGCGTCCTGGATGGCGCCGTACTCCTTGTCGGTGGCGGAGCGGTCGGCGGTGGCGGCGGTCTTCGGCAGGTGGGTGCCGGTGATGGCCTTGTTCTCGTAGTGGTTGCCGAGGACGTTGCCCTCGCCGAAGAAGGGGGACGTGAAGTTGTCGGCGTCGGGGTAGTCGGGGACCCAGCCCTTGACGTAGACGCCGTACTTGCCGTCGGCGATGTCCTTCTCGTACTGCTCGAAGGGGACGGACTTGACGTCGGCGGTGAAGAGGCCGCTGGCGTTGAGCTGGGCGGCGATGGCCTTGAGCTCGGCGTCGGTGGAGGGGCCGTAGCGGCTGGGGGTCGACCAGAGGGTCAGGGCGATCTTGTCCTTGATGCCCGCGGCGCGCAGCACCTGCTTCGCCTTGGCCTGGTCGGGGGCGCCGTAGGTGTCGAAGAAGGCGGTGTTGTGGCCGTTGATGCCGGCCGGGACGATCGAGTAGAGCGGGGTGGCGGTCGACTTGTAGACGTCCTCGACGAGGGCGTCGCGGTCGACGAGGTGGGCTATCGCCTTGCGGACGGCGAGCTTGCCGGCGACGGGGTCCTGCATGTTGAAGACGAGGTGCTGGACCTCGGCGCTGCCGCCCTGGACGACCTGGACGTCGTGGTCGCCGCCGGCGTTCTCCAGGGCGGAGATGTCGGCGGCGGAGAGGCCTCGGTAGGCGATGTCGACGTCGCCGTCGGTGAAGGCCTTGGCGAGGGCGGTGCGGTCGCCCTGGTACAGCTTGAGGGTGATCTTGTCGTTGCGGCGCTCGGCGGTGCCCTGGTAGCCGGTGTTGGCGGAGAAGACGGCCTCGGTGTCGCCGAAGGAGTCCAGCTTGTACGGGCCGGAGCCGACGGCCTTGCCGTCGCCGCGGAGCGCGTCGGCGGGGTACTCGCGGTGGTCGACGATGGAGCCGGCGCCGGAGGCGATCTTGCTGGGGAAGGTGGCGTCCGGGACCTTGAGGCGGAAGACGACGGTCCGCTCGTCGGGGGTCTCGATGGTGTCGATGGTGGAGAGCAGCGGCGCCGGGCCGGAGGGGTCGGCGATCTTCAGGGCGCGCTCGAAGGAGAACTTGACGTCCTCGGAGGTGAGCGGGTTGCCGTTGGAGAACTTCAGGCCGGGGCGCAGCGTGCAGGTGTAGACGGTGCTGCCCTCGCCGAAGCCGCACTTGTCGGCGGCCTCGGGCTCGGGCACGGAGCCGCCCTTGGGGAAGGCGAGGAGGGACTGGAAGACGTTGTTGAACAGCAGCCAGGAGCCCGGGTCGTAGCCGGCCGCGGGGTCGGTCGCCAGGATCTCGTCGGACATGCCGACCCGGATGCCGCCGGCCGCGCCGGAGCCCGTGCCCTGCTCGGTGCCGCAGCCGCCGAGGAGGGCGGCGGAGAGGCCCGCGGCGAGCGGGGCGGTCAGCCACTTGTGGTGCGTCTTCACAGAAACTTGCCTCGTGATCTCTTGCCAGGCCGGCCGCGCGTGGCTGCGCGGCCGGTACAACGAAGGGGTCAGGCGGTGGTGCCGCGGCTCAGCTCCCACAGGAGCAGGTCCGAAGAGGTGTTGAGGGCGTACTCGACACCGTTGATGTCGTCGCGGGCGGCGACGTACTGCTTGCCCTGCCAGAGCGGCAGGACGGGCACGTCCTGGGCGACGATCTTCTGGATCCGGTGGTAGACGGGGGTCGCGGCGGTGCGGTCGGCCTCGCGGCGGGACTGCGGGATGAGCCGGTCGCGGACGGTCTTGTTGACGTACGGGGTGCCGAGGAAGTTGTCGCTGTCGAGGAAGGGCGCGACGTAGTTGTCCGGGTCCGGGTAGTCGGGGAACCAGCCGAGGCCGTAGACGGCGTAGTCGCCGCGGCGCTGGGCGGGGCGGAACTCGGACCAGGCGGTGCCCTTGACGGTGACGTCGAAGAGCTCGCTCGCGACGAGCTGGTTCTTCAGCGTCGCGAACTCCTGGGCGGTCTCCTCGCCGTAGTGGTCGGTGGTGTAGTTGAGGGTGAGCTTGACCGGGGTCCGCACGCCGGCCTTGCGGAGGATGGCGGCGGCGCGGCCGGCGTCGCCCTCGCCGTACTCCTCGTAGAAGGGGGTGGCGTGGCCGCTGATGCTGGAGGGGATGAGCGAGTAGAGCGGCTCGGCGGTGGGGCCGTACACGCGGTTGACGAGGGCGCCGCGGTCGATGACGGCGGCCATGGCCTGGCGGACGGCCTTCTCCTCGACGGCGGGGGCCTTGGTGTTGAAGCCGAGGTAGCGGATCTCCAGGCCGGGGACCTCGGAGACGCGGATGCCGGCGGCGGGGCTCTCGGTGAGGTCGCGGACCTGCTCCTGGGAGAGGGAGCGGGCCATCATGTCGATGTCCTTGCTCTCCAGGGCCTTGCCCATGGCGCCGGCGTCGGCGAAGGCGCGGAGCTCGACCCGCTCGTTGCGGGCCGTGATGTCGCCCTTGTAGCGGGGGTTGCGGGAGAAGACGAAGCGGGTGGCCTGGTCGCCGTCCTGCTCGGTCTTGAGGGTGTACGGGCCCGAGCCGTCCACCACGAAGCCCTCGCGGAGCTTGTCGGCGGCGTACTTGTCCTTGCTGAGGATGCCGGCGACGGGGGTGGAGAGCTTGTACGGGAAGGTGGCGTCGGGGGCGTTGAGGTGGAAGACGACCTCGCGGTCACCCTTGGTCTCGACGGTGTCGACGGTCGACAGGAGGGCGGCGGCGCCGTTGTCGGACTTGATGTTCCGGACCCGGTCGATGGAGTACTTGACGTCCTCGGCGGTGACGGGGGTGCCGTCGGCGAAGGTGAGGCCGGAGCGCAGGACGCAGCGGTAGCTCTCGCTGGCGGTGTCGGTGAAGGCGCAGGTCTCGGCGGCCTCGGGGACGGGACGGCCGCCGCCGCGGGGGACGTGGACCAGGGTCTGGACGGTCTGGCGGAGGATGTTCCAGGCGCCGGTGTCGTAGGCGTAGGCCGGGTCGAGGGGCGCGGGGGCCTCCTCGGTGGCGACGAACTGGTCGGTGGTTCCGACGACGATGGCTCTGTCGTCCTCCCCGGTGCCGCAGGCGGCGAGGAGGGGGGCGAGCAGTCCGGCCACGGCCGGCAGCACCAAGGTCTTGCGGTTCATCAAGGGACGTTCTCCTCAGCCGGCCTGGGGTACAGCGGTCATGACGACACTCCGCCGCCGGCCGCCCGGTCGGGGCGGGAGCGATCGGGCCGGGAAGTTGCGATCGGTCCTGTGTTCTCGGCGACTTGGGTATGCGCCGGCGCACGCGGTGATTGCGGCGAAGTACTCCGCGAAAGATTAGTGGGCGGCGGTGCCGCGGCCGGACGGGGTGGCCGGTGGGGAGTAATCGCAGGGTGATCATGAATGCGTCAACCTCGATAACCATGCGGTGCGCGAGGCGGACGGGAGTGAGCGAAACGGGACACAAAGGGGCGGCGGACGTTCGCATTCCGGGCACGGAACGACCTCAGGCCACCCCTCGGCGAGCACGCTGGGTGACCAAGGTCACGCGGTCGCAATTCGAGGGATGGCCTGAAGCAATTCCCCGGGGGAAAGCCCTGGGGGCTCCCGGGGTGGCGCGGGAAAAGCTCAGATAAAGCTCAGATTCCCGAGACGAGGGTACGCAGGAAGGGCACGTCGACCTCTTCCAGGGAGCGCACCACGACCCGGCCGGGCAGGGCCGGGATCGGCGCGACGGAGGGCACGGCGACGACCCTGCAGCCGGCCGCCTCGGCGGCGGCGACCCCGGTCGCGGTGTCCTCGATGACCGCGCACAGGGCGGGGTCGGCGCCGACGCCCCGCGCGGCGGTGAGGTAGGGCTCCGGGTGGGGCTTGGTACGGGTGACCTCGTCGCCGGCGACGGTGAGGTGGAAGCGGTCGCGGCCGAGGGACTCCAGGACGCGGTCGATGATCCGCCGGTGGGAGGCGGAGACGAGCGCGGTGGGGATGGAGTGCCGGGCCAGCTCGGCGAGGAGCCGCTCGGCGCCGGGCATGAGCGGGACGCCGCGCTCGATGCGCTGCTCGAACTTCTCGTTGAGCAGCACGCTCAGCTCGTCGAGGGTGATGTCGGCGCCGGTGGAGTCGATCAGGTAGCCGGCGCTGCGGGTCATCGGGCCGCCGACCACGATGTCCTTCCAGGCCTCGTCGAGCCGGTGTCCGAGGTCGGCGAAGACCTCGACCTCCGCGTCCCACCAGAAGCCCTCGGTGTCGACGAGGGTCCCGTCCATGTCGAGGAAGACCGCCTGCAGGGCGGAGCTTCCGTTGGCGCGGAACAGGGACGCGGGGACCGTACTGGTCATCCGGCACACCTCCATGGAGGGACGGAAAGGCCGGCCCCCACTCCCGGTACGGGGAGGAGGACCGGCCTGCACTGGACCGACAAGTGTACGTCGCGATCACCGCCGGCGCCGTGATTTACCACCCGGCACCCGCCGACGGCCCACCATGGGCTGACCGGCCGCCGACCGTCGGCGGTCGGTCGGCGGCCGGTCAGCGACCGGTCACCGGGCGTTGAAGTACTTCGCCTCGGGGTGGTGGAGGACGATGGCGTCGGTGGACTGCTCCGGGTGGAGCTGGAACTCCTCGGAGAGGTGCACGCCGATCCGCTCCGGCCGGAGCAGGTCGGCGATCTTCGCCCGGTCCTCCAGGTCGGGGCAGGCGCCGTAGCCGAGGGAGAAGCGGGCGCCGCGGTACTTGAGGTCGAACATGTCCTGGACGTCCGCCGGGTCCTCGCCGCCGAAGCCGAGCTCGGCGCGCACGCGCGCGTGCCAGTACTCGGCGAGGGCCTCGGCCAGCTGCACGGAGAGGCCGTGCAGCTCCAGGTAGTCGCGGTAGGAGTCGGCGGCGAAGAGCTCGGCGGTGGCCTCGCCGATCTTCGAGCCGACGGTGACGACCTGGAGGCCGACGACGTCGGTCTCGCCGGACTCCTCGGGACGGAAGAAGTCCGCGAGGCAGAGGCGGCGGCCGCGGCGCTGGCGGGGGAAGGTGAAGCGGGTCCGCTCGTGGCCGGCCTCGTCGAGGATGATCAGGTCGTCGCCCTTGGAGACGCACGGGAAGTAGCCGTGGACGACGGCCGCCTCCAGGAGGTTCTCGGTGTGCAGCCGCTCCAGCCAGCCGCGCAGCCGCGGCCGGCCCTCGGTCTCCACCAGCTCCTCGTACGTCGGACCGTCGCCGGCCCGGTTCTGCTTGAGGCCCCACTGGCCCTTGAAGAGCGCGCCCTCGTCGAGCCAGGAGGCGTAGTCCTTGAGCGGGATGCCCTTGACGACCCGCGTGCCCCAGAACGGCGGGGTGGGGACGGGGTTGTCGGTGGCCACGTCGGAGCGGCCGCCGGGCTCGGGCTCGTCGACCTGGAGCGCGGCCGTGCCCTTGGGGACCCGGCGCTGCTTCAGCTCGGGGAGTACGGCTCCGGGGACGCCGCGCTTGACGGCGACGAGGGCGTCCATGAGGCGCAGGCCCTCGAAGGCGTCGCGGGCGTAGCGGACCTCGCCCTGGTAGATCTCGTGGAGGTCCTGCTCGACGTACGCCCTGGTCAGGGCGGCGCCGCCGAGGATCACCGGGTACTTGGCGGCCAGCTCGCGCTGGTTCAGCTCCTCCAGGTTCTCCTTCATGATCACGGTGGACTTCACGAGGAGGCCGGACATGCCGATGACGTCCGCCTTGTGTTCCTCGGCGGCTTCGAGGATCGCGGAGACCGGCTGCTTGATGCCGATGTTGACGACGTTGTAGCCGTTGTTGGAGAGGATGATGTCGACGAGGTTCTTGCCGATGTCGTGGACGTCGCCGCGGACGGTGGCGAGCACGATCGTGCCCTTGCCGTCGGCGTCGGACTTCTCCATGTGCGGCTCCAGGTGGGCCACCGCGGTCTTCATGACCTCGGCGGACTGGAGCACGAACGGCAGCTGCATCTGGCCGGAGCCGAAGAGCTCGCCGACGACCTTCATGCCGTCGAGCAGCGTGTTGTTGACGATGTCGAGGGCCGGGGTGGTGGTCAGGGCCTCGTCGAGGTCGGCCTCCAGGCCGTTCTTCTCGCCGTCGATGATCCGCCGCTTGAGGCGCTCCTCCAGCGGCAGCGCGGCCAGCTCCTCGGCCTTGCCGGCCTTGAGGGACTTGGCGGTGGCGCCCTCGAAGAGGGCCATCAGCTTCTGGAGCGGGTCGTAGCCCTCGGCGCGCCGGTCGTAGATCAGGTCGAGCGCGGTGGTGACCTGCTCCTCGTCGAAGCGGGCGATCGGCAGGATCTTCGAGGCGTGCACGATCGCCGAGTCCAGGCCGGCCTTCACGCACTCGTCGAGGAAGACCGAGTTCAGCAGGATGCGGGCGGCCGGGTTGAGACCGAAGGAGATGTTCGACAGACCGAGCGTGGTCTGCACGTCCGGGTGGCGCCGCTTCAGCTCGCGGATCGCCTCGATCGTCGCGATGCCGTCCTTGCGGGACTCCTCCTGACCGGTGCAGATGGTGAAGGTCAGCGTGTCGATGAGGATGTCCGACTCGTGGATGCCCCAGTTGCCGGTGAGGTCGGCGATGATCCGCTCGGCGATGGCGACCTTGTTCTCGACGGTGCGGGCCTGGCCCTCCTCGTCGATGGTCAGGGCGATCAGCGCCGCGCCGTGCTCCTGGGCGAGGCGCGTGACCTTCGCGAAGCGGGACTCGGGGCCGTCGCCGTCCTCGTAGTTGACGGAGTTGATGACCGCCCGGCCGCCGATCTTCTCCAGGCCCGCCCGGATCACCGGCACTTCGGTGGAGTCGAGCACGATCGGCAGGGTGGAGGCGGTGGCGAAGCGGCCCGCCAGCTCCTCCATGTCGGCGACGCCGTCACGCCCGACGTAGTCCACGCACAGGTCGAGCATGTGCGCGCCCTCGCGGATCTGGTCCCGGGCCATCTCCACGCAGTCGTCCCACCGGCCGTCGAGCATGGCCTCGCGGAACTTCTTCGACCCGTTCGCGTTCGTCCGCTCGCCGATGGCGAGGTACGAGGTGTCCTGCCGGAAGGGCACGGTCTGGTAGAGGGAGGCGGCACCGGGCTCGGGGCGCGGGTCGCGCGGGGCGGGCGTGAGGTCGCGGACGCGCTCGACGACCTGGCGCAGGTGCTCGGGGGTCGTACCGCAGCAGCCGCCGACGAGGGAGAGGCCGTAGTCGCGCACGAACTGCTCCTGCGCGTCGGCCAGCTCGGCCGCGGAGAGCGGGTAGTGGGCACCGTCGGAGGTGAGGACGGGCAGGCCGGCGTTGGGCATCACCGAGAGCGGGATACGGGAGTGGCGGGCGAGGTAGCGCAGGTGCTCGCTCATCTCGGCCGGGCCGGTGGCGCAGTTCAGGCCGATCATGTCGATGCCGAGCGGCTCCAGGGCCGTGAGGGCGGCGCCGATCTCGGAGCCGAGCAGCATGGTGCCGGTGGTCTCGACGGTGACGGAGACGATGAGCGGCACGTCGTGGCCGAGGGCGTCGAGGGCGCGGCGGGCGCCGATGACGGAGGCCTTGGTCTGGAGGAGGTCCTGCGTCGTCTCCACGATCAGCGCGTCGGCGCCACCGGTGACGAGACCCTCGGCGTTCTGCTGGTAGGCGTCACGCAGCACCGTGTACGGGGCGTGTCCGAGGGTCGGCAGCTTGGTGCCCGGGCCGATGGAGCCCAGGACCCAGCGCTGCCGGCCGTCGGCGGCCGTGAACTCGTCCGCGACCTCGCGCGCCACCCGCGCGCCGGCCACGGACAGCTCGTGCACGCGGTGGGCGATGTCGTACTCCCCCAGGGCCGCGTGGTTGGCACCGAAGGTGTTCGTCTCGACGCAGTCCACACCCGCCGCGAAGTACTCGCGGTGGACGGAGGCGACGATGTCCGGCCGGGTGAGGCTGAGGATCTCGTTGCAGCCTTCGAGGTTCTCGAAGTCCGCGAGGGTCGGCTCCTGGGCCTGGAGCATCGTCCCCATCGCGCCGTCGGCGACGACGACACGGCTGGCGAGTGCTTCGCGGAGCGCGGTGACGCGGCTCCGGCTGTCGGCGGAAGGGGTCGGCAACGAGGCCATAAGGGGGCTCCCTGGGCTGCGACGGCTGTCGGCTTTGCACCCTGGGCACAGGGTGCACGGGGTCAGCGTAACCGCGGATCGGCCGGGGTGGACACGGCGTCCCGCAGGGCGGACGGCATCCTGTGTGCGAGGACTCCCGGTGGGGCCCCTTCTTCGAGGACACTGTCAAGTGCGAGGCAAGGTCGGCATCGACCGATAGTGTTCAGCATTGTCGAACAGCATCATGTGTGGCACAGGTGAGGAGAAGGGCCGGGCGATGGCGAAGAACATCCAGTCGCTTGAACGGGCGGCGGCCATGCTGCGACTGCTCGCGGGCGGCGAGCGCCGGCTCGGCCTGTCCGACATCGCTTCCTCGCTGGGACTGGCCAAGGGCACGGCCCACGGCATCCTGCGCACCCTCCAGGCAGAGGGCTTCGTGGAGCAGGACGCCCCCTCGGGCCGCTACCAGCTGGGCGCGGAGCTGCTGCGGCTCGGCAACAGCTATCTGGACGTGCACGAGCTGCGGGCGCGGGCCCTGGTGTGGACGGACGACCTGGCGCGGTCCAGCGGGGAGAGCGTGCACCTGGGGGTGCTGCACCAGCAGGGGGTGCTGATCGTGCACCACGTCTTCCGGCCGGACGACAGCCGGCAGGTCCTGGAGGTGGGCGCCATGCAGCCGCTGCACTCCACGGCCCTGGGCAAGGTGCTCTCGGCGTACGACCCGGTGGCGCACAGCGAGGCCGTGGAGGTGACGCGGGAGCCGTTCACGCCGCGTACGGTCACGGGCCTGGAGGACTTCGAGTCGCTGCTCGACATGACCCGGGCGCGCGGCTGGGCCGCCGACGTGGAGGAGACCTGGGAGGGCGTGGCCTCGGTGGCGGCGCCGATCCACGACCGGCGCCGGATGCCGGTGGGCGCGGTGGCGGTGACCGGGGCGGTGGAGCGGCTCTGCCCGGCCGGGGAGCTGCGCCCGGAGCTGGTGGCGGCGGTGCGGGACTGTGCCCGGGCGGTCTCCCGGGACCTGGGGGCGGGCCGCTTCTGAGGCCGCGCCCGCGGGGCCGGTGAGCCGGTCCGCACGGAAAGTGAACCCGTCGGTAACGATCGCGTTATCGGCGGGTTTTTCGCTTCCCAGACCCTTGACGCACTGTTAACCCCAGGGCAAAACTTCCGTTCATCGGTCGGCATTGTCGAACACCTACCGGCAATACGCGCTAGAGTGTGGCAGTGCCAAGGGCCGTGGACGCCCTCACACGAGGGCGCGGACCACCGGGGCGAACCGGGTTCGCCATCCCCCTGGACGAAGGACAAAGGAGTCGCGGGTGTCCAGCTCCGACATCTTCCTCGGCGAGACCATCGGTACCGCCGTACTCATTCTTCTCGGCGGCGGCGTGTGCGCCGCCGTGACGCTCAAGAGCTCCAAGGCCCGCGGCGCGGGCTGGCTGGCGATCACCTTCGGGTGGGGCTTCGCGGTCATGACCGCCGTCTACATGACGGCTTCCCTCTCCGGAGCCCATCTGAACCCCGCCGTCACGGTCGGCATCGCCGTCAACAGCGGCGAGTGGGGCAACGTGCCGGTCTACTTCGCCGGCCAGTTCCTCGGCGCGATGATCGGCGCCGCCCTGGTCTGGGTCGCCTACCACGGCCAGTTCCAGGCGCACCTCACCGACCCGGAGACGGTCGGCGAGAAGCCGGTCGAGGGCCCCGGCCCGGTGCTCGGCATCTTCTCCACCGGCCCCGAGATCCGGAACACCTGGCAGAACCTCGCCACCGAGATCATCGGCACCGTCGTGCTCGTCCTCGCCGTGCTCACCCAGGGCCTCAACGACAGCGGCAAGGGCCTCGGCGTCCTCGGCGCCCTGATCACCGCCTTCGTCGTGGTCTCGATCGGCCTCTCGCTCGGCGGCCCGACCGGGTACGCGATCAACCCGGCGCGCGACCTCGGCCCCCGCATCGTGCACGCGCTGCTGCCGCTGCCGAACAAGGGCGGCTCCGACTGGGGCTACGCCTGGATCCCCGTCGTCGGCCCACTGGTCGGTGGAGCCCTCGCAGCGGGTATCTACAAGCTCGCGTTCGTCTGATCCGTACGAGAACAGCAACAGAGCCCCGAGCCGTCCTTCCCAGACTTCCCATGGAGCACACCGTGACCGACGCCCACACCGCCGGCCCCTTCATCGCCGCCATCGACCAGGGCACCACCTCGTCCCGCTGCATCGTCTTCGACAAGGACGGCCGGATCGTCTCGGTCGACCAGAAGGAGCACGAGCAGATCTTCCCGAAGCCGGGCTGGGTCGAGCACGACGCCACCGAGATCTGGACCAACGTCCAGGAGGTCGTCGCCGGCGCCATCGTCAAGGCCGGCATCACCGCCGCCGACGTCAAGGCCATCGGCATCACCAACCAGCGCGAGACCACGCTGATGTGGGACAAGAACACCGGCGAGCCCGTCCACAACGCCCTCGTCTGGCAGGACACCCGCACCGACGGCCTCTGCAAGGAGCTCGGCCGCAACGTCGGCCAGGACCGCTTCCGCCGCGAGACCGGTCTCCCGCTCGCCTCCTACTTCTCCGGCCCGAAGGTCCGCTGGCTGCTCGACAACGTCGAGGGCCTGCGCGAGCGCGCCGAGCGCGGCGACATCCTCTTCGGCACCATGGACTCCTGGGTCATCTGGAACCTCACCGGCGGCACCCAGGGCGGCGTCCACGTCACCGACGTCACCAACGCCTCCCGCACGCTCCTGATGAACCTCCACGAGATGGCCTGGGACGAGCGCATCCTCCAGTCCATCGACATCCCGGCGGCCGTCCTCCCCGAGATCCGCTCCTCCGCCGAGGTGTACGGCACGGTCAAGGGCGGCGTCCTCGACGGCGTCCCGGTCGCCTCCGCGCTCGGCGACCAGCAGGCCGCGCTCTTCGGCCAGACCTGTTTCGCCGAGGGCGAGGCCAAGTCGACGTACGGCACCGGCACCTTCATGCTGATGAACACCGGTGACAAGATCATCAACTCCTACAGCGGCCTGCTGACCACGGTCGGCTACCAGATCGGCGACGCCGCGCCGGTCTACGCCCTGGAGGGCTCCATCGCCGTCACCGGCTCGCTCGTCCAGTGGATGCGCGACCAGATGGGCCTGATCAAGTCCGCCGCCGAGATCGAGACCCTGGCCTCCTCCGTCGAGGACAACGGCGGCGCCTACTTCGTGCCCGCCTTCTCCGGCCTCTTCGCCCCGTACTGGCGCTCCGACGCCCGCGGTGTGATCGCCGGCCTCACCCGGTACGTCACCAAGGCGCACATCGCCCGTGCCGTCCTGGAGGCCACCGCCTGGCAGACCCGCGAGATCACCGACGCCATGACCAAGGACTCCGGCGTCGAGCTGACCGCGCTCAAGGTCGACGGCGGCATGACCTCCAACAACCTGCTGATGCAGACCCTCTCGGACTTCCTGGACGCCCCCGTGGTGCGCCCGATGGTCGCCGAGACCACCTGCCTCGGTGCCGCCTACGCCGCCGGTCTCGCCGTCGGCTTCTGGCCCGACACCGACGCGCTGCGCGCCAACTGGCGCCGTGCCGCGGAGTGGACCCCGCGCATGGACGCCGACAAGCGCGACAGCGAGTACAAGAACTGGCTCAAGGCCGTGGAGCGCTCCATGGGCTGGCTCGAAGAAGAGAAGTGACGAGGAGTAGACCGAGATGACCACCCCGCAGACCGTTCCCGCCCTCGGAACGCACCCGGCCGCCGGCTCGCTTCCGACCCGCGCCGAGACCAGAGAGCAGCTTGCCAAGGCGACGTACGACCTGCTGGTGATCGGCGGCGGCATCCTGGGCATCTCCACCGCCTGGCACGCCGCGCAGTCCGGTCTGCGGGTGGCCCTGGTGGACGCCGGCGACTTCGCCGGCGCCACCTCCTCGGCCTCCTCCAAGCTCCTCCACGGCGGCCTGCGCTACCTGCAGACCGGCGCGGTGAAGCTCGTCGCCGAGAACCACTTCGAGCGGCGCGCCGTCTCCCGGCAGGTCGCCCCCCACCTGTCCAACCCGCTCACCTTCTACCTGCCCGTCTACAAGGGCGGCCCGCACGGCGCCGCCAAGCTGGGCGCCGGCGTCTTCGCGTACTCCGCGCTCTCCGCCTTCGGCGACGGCGTCGGCCACCTCCTCTCCCCCGCCAAGGCGGCCCAGGACGTGCCCGAGCTGCGCACCGACAACCTCAAGGCGGTCGCCGTCTACGGCGACGACCAGATGAACGACGCCCGCATGGCGCTCATGACGGTCCGCGCGGCCGTCGACGCCGGCGCCGTCGTCCTCAACCACGCCGAGGTCACCGGGCTCCGCTTCACCAAGGGCCGGGTCACCGGCGCCGAGCTCAGGGACCGGATGTCCGGCGAGGAGTTCGGCGTCACCGCGCGGCTCGTCCTCAACGCCACCGGCCCCTGGGTCGACCACCTGCGCCGGATGGAGGACCCCAACGCGGCCCCCTCCATCCGCCTCTCCAAGGGCGCCCACCTGGTCCTCAAGCGGACCGCCCCGTGGAAGGCCGCGCTGGCCACCCCGATCGACAAGTACCGGATCACCTTCGCCCTCCCCTGGGAGGACATGCTCCTGCTCGGCACCACCGACGAGGAGTACGAGGGCGACCCGGGCGAGGTCGCGGTCACCGAGAAGGACACCGCCCAGATCCTGGACGAGGCCGCCTTCTCCATCCGCGACCAGCAGCTCGACCGCTCCCTCATCACCTACGCCTTCGCCGGCCTGCGGGTGCTCCCGGGCGGCCCCGGCGACACCTCCAAGGCCAAGCGCGAGACGGTCGTCACCGAGGGCCGCGGCGGGATGCTGTCGGTCGCCGGCGGCAAGTGGACCACCTTCCGCCACATCGGCCGCACCATCATGAAGAAGCTGGAGGCGCTCCCCGGCCACCCGCTGGGCGAGGACTACGAGTCCGTCTCCACGCTCCCGAAGCGGCTGCCGCTGCCCGGCATCGCCAACCCGAACGCGGTCGCCCACCGGCTGCTCGTCGACGGCCCGGCCCCCGGCCCGCGGATGGCCGCCGACACCGCCAAGCACCTGGCCACGCACTACGGTTCGCTCTCCTTCGACATCGCCCGGATGGCGAACGAGAACCCCGAGCTCGCCCGCCGGATCCACCCGGACGCCCCGGAGATCTGGGCGCAGGTCGCCTACGCCCGCGACCACGAGTGGGCCGAGACGGCCGACGACGTGCTGCGCCGCCGCACCACCCTGACCATCCGCGGCCTCGCCACCGACGAGATCCGCGCCGAGGTCGACGCGATGCTGCGCGCCGAGTAGTCACCGGCGCCACGAGCCGAGGGGCGGTCCACTCCGGGGAGGGTGTGGACCGCCCCTCTCGCGCGCCGTGTGCGGGGCCCCGATCCTGGGTAGTCGATCAAGGCCGCACGGGTTTTCGGGCGTGCCCGAGGGCTGCGGCCGGACGACCCGGAAGCCGTAAGGTTGGTCCGTACGACACGAACTTCGAAGAAGGAGGCGCTGGGTGATCGAGCTCGAGGGGGTACCCGAGCTGATCGACCCGGTCATGGTGGCCGCGTTCGAGGGCTGGAACGACGCCGGCGACGCCGCCTCCACCGCGGTCGCTCATCTGGACCGGGAATGGAAGGGCGAGGTCTTCGCGGCGCTCGACGCCGAGGACTACTACGACTTCCAGGTCAACCGCCCGACTGTGTTCCTGGAGAACGGCGTACGGAAGATCACCTGGCCGACCACCCGGCTCTCCGTGGTCCGGATCGGCGGCGACAAGCCGCGCGACCTGGTCCTGGTCCGGGGCATCGAGCCCTCGATGCGCTGGCGCTCCTTCTGCAACGAGCTGCTGGGCTTCGCGCACGAGCTGGGCGTGGAGATGGTGGTGATCCTGGGCGCGCTGCTCGGCGACACCCCGCACACCCGCCCGGTGCCGGTCAGCGGCGTCACCTCCGACCCGGACCTGGCCCGGACGATGGACCTGGAGGAGACCCGGTACGAGGGTCCGACGGGCATCGTCGGCATCCTCCAGGAGGCGTGCACCCACGCGGGCGTGCCGGCGGTGAGCCTGTGGGCGGCGGTGCCGCACTACGTGTCGCAGCCGCCGAACCCGAAGGCGACGCTGGCGCTGCTCAACCGCCTGGAGGACCTGATCGGGCTGCGGATCCCGCTGGGCGAGCTGCCCGAGGACGCGCGCGCCTGGCAGCTGGGGGTGGACCAGCTGGCGGCGGAGGACAGCGAGGTCGCCGAGTACGTGCAGACGCTGGAGGAGGCGCGGGACACCGCCGAGCTGCCGGAGGCCTCGGGCGAGGCGATCGCCCGCGAGTTCGAGCGCTACCTGCGGCGGCGCGACCCCGGCCAGGGTCCGGGACCCGGTGGTCCGGGGGTGGCGACGGAGAGCGGCGACACCTCGTACCTGCGGGATCCGGGCAGCGGCCGGACCCGGCCGCCGAAGCCGGGACAGTCCGAGGAGCCCGACCGGCCGGATCAGTCCGATCAGTCCGATCGGATTGAGGGGCCCGACGAGGAATGAGAAGAGGGGGACGGCCAGGGCCGTCCCCCTCTTCCGTTCTTCTCTCGGCCTTACAGCGCGACGCCGAGGAGCGCGTCGACCGTGCGGGAGACGAGGCCGGGGGCGGACTCGTCGGTGCCGCCGTCGGACTCCTGGCGGGCGGCCCAGCGGTCCACCGCGGCGAGCGCGGCCGGGGTGCCGAGGTCGTCGGAGAGCGCCTCGCGGACCTCCTCGACGAGGGCGTCGGCGGACGGGCCGTCGGGCCGGGAGACGGCGGCGCGCCAGCGGTCGAGACGGGCGACGGCGTCGGCGAGGACCTGGTCGGTCCACTCCCAGTCGGCGCGGTAGTGGTGGGCGAGGAGGGCGAGCCGGATGGCGGCCGGGTCGACGCCCTCGCGGCGGAGCGCGGAGACGAAGACCAGGTTGCCCTTGGACTTGGACATCTTCTCGCCGTGCAGGGCGACCATGCCGGCGTGGACGTACGCCTTGGCCATGGGGAACTCGCCCGTGAGGGTCTGGGCGTGCGAGGCGCCCATCTCGTGGTGCGGGAAGATCAGGTCGGATCCGCCGCCCTGCACGTCGAAGCCCATGCCGAGGTGGTCGAGGGCGATGGCGACGCACTCGATGTGCCAGCCGGGGCGGCCGGGGCCGAGGCTGCCGCCGTCCCAGCTGGGCTCACCCTCGCGGGCGGCCATCCACAGCATCGGGTCGAGCGGGTTCTTCTTTCCGGGCCGCTCGGGGTCGCCGCCACGCTCGGCGGAGAGGTGGCGCATCAGCTCGGTGTCGTAGTGCGACACCTCTCCGAAGTGCGGGTCGGCCTCGACGGAGAAGTAGATGTCGCCGTCGAGCTCGTAGGCCGCGCCGTTGTCCCGGAGCCGCTCGACCAGCGGGATGATCGACGGTATCGACTCGACCGCGCCGACGTAGTGCCGGGGCGGCAGCATCCGCAGGGCGGTCATGTCCTCGCGGAAGAGGGAGGTCTCGCGCTCGGCGAGTTCGGTCCAGTCGATGTCGTCCCGCAGGGCGCGTTCCAGGAGCGGGTCGTCCACGTCCGTGACGTTCTGGACGTAGTGCACCTGCCGCTTGGTGTCGAGCCACACGCGCTGCACGAGGTCGAACGCGTTGTAGGTCGCCGCGTGACCCATGTGGGTCGCGTCGTAGGGCGTGATGCCGCAGACGTAGATACGGGCGACGGGACCGGGGGCGAGGGTCACTCGTCCGCCGGTCGCGGTGTCGTGGATCCGGAGGTCGCGGCCCTTGCCGGGAAGGGCGGGGACCTCGGAAGCGGGCCAGGCATGCATGACCCGAGCGTAACCGGACAGCTCTTCCGGATACGAACCGGATCCGGAATCTTGTCCGATCACGCACTCTTGCGGGTCAGCCGCGTATGTGCACACCCCACGGAAGTCCGGCGCGGTCTCCGGGGGCGGATCCGATGTGGCCGAAACCGTACGGCTCCTAGACCGGCGGCCACGGGATCGCCGGCCACTGCCCGGACGGCTCCGGGTGACGCCCGGTGGTCAGCATCGCCGCCACCCGCTGCCGTACGGCGGACACCTCGGCGGCCGTGAGCAGTTCCCCCAGCCGGGTGGCGAGGGGCGCCCCGGGGGCCAGCGCGCGGCCGAGGCCGGTCAGGACCTCGGTGGCCTCGGCGGGCAGCTCCTGGCCGGCCCAGCCCCACAGCAGGGTGCGCAGCTTGTCGTCCACGTGGAAGGAGACGCCGTGGTCGATGCCGTAGAGCCGGCCGCCTGGTGCGGGGAGCAGATGGCCGCCCTTGCGGTCGCCGTTGTTCATCACCGCGTCGAGGACGGCGAGGCGGCGCAGTTCGGGGGTGTCGGCGTGGACGAGGAGCGCGGTGCGCCCCTCCCCCACCTCGGCGGGGCCGATCGCCTTCCAGCCCTCGCCGGCCTCCTCGTCCTCGGTGAGGGCGAGGAGCCGGGCCTCCGGGTCGGCCTCGACCCAGAGCTGGACCATGCCCTCGCCGTACGGGCCGTCCCGCAGCACCGTCGGGGGGACCAGGCCCCACCCGGTGGCCTCGGAGAGCTCGTACGCGGCGACCTCGCGCTCGGCGAGGGTGCCGTCGGGGAAGTCCCACAGGGGGCGCTCCCCCGCGACCGGCTTGTAGACGCAGGCGGCCTCGCGGCCCTCGTGGGCGACGGTGCAGTAGAGCACCGCGTTGGAGGCCTCGCGGACCTGGCCCCGGACGGTCAGCTCACCTCGGGCGAGCAGCTCGGTGTCCGGCGCGAACTCGGGGCTGCTCATGCTCCGCGGCGGTATCCGTTCTGGCGGGGGCAGACGTGGCCCTCGGGGTCCAGCGGAAGGCTGCACAGCGGGCACGGCGGCCGGCCGGCGTTGACCACGTCGAGGGCCCGCTTGGCGAAGGCGCGGGCCTGGGCCCCGCTGAGGCGGACCCGGAGCATCGGCGGGCCGTTCTCCTCGTCCTGGAGCAGCCGCTCCTCGGCCGCGGCGAGGTCCTCCTCGGAGTCCACGTCCATCTCGACCAGGGCCTGCGCCTCGACGATCATGCGCTGTTCCTCGCCGTCCCAGGCGAGGGCCATGGTGCCGACCCGGAACTCCTCCTCGACGGGGCTGTCGAGAGGGGCGGTGTCGGCGATGTCGGCGGGGGCCACGGCCGGGACCGGGGCGTTGCCCCCGGTGCGGCGCAGGACCTCGTCGAGAAGCTCGTCGATGCGCTCGGCGAGTGCGGCCACCTGGGTCTTCTCCAGGGCGACGCTGGTGACCCGGCCGGCCGCGGACGCCTGGAGGAAGAACGTGCGGCGGCCAGGCAGCCCGACCGTACCGGCCACGAAGCGCTCCGGCGGGTCGTAGAGGAACACCTGACGGGACACTCTCCCGGCTCCCTTGACTGTCGACTGTCGTACTGCAACGGCGAGTCCACCCTACTGCGCGGGGATCACGGCGCGCCCGCGCCGCCCCCCACCTCGGCCGTCCCACCGGCCCCCGGAGTCTCGCGCGGGGCCAGTGCGGCGAGGTCCCCGGTGTCGCCGAGGCGGACCAGGAAGGGGCGCAGCCGGGTGTAGCGGATCACGGTGAGTGAGCAGGGGTCGACGTGGATGCGCTGGAAGAGGTCGAGGTGGAGGCCGAGGGCGTCGGCGACGAGGGACTTGATGACGTCGCCGTGGGAGCAGAGGGCGTAGACGGCGTCCTCGCCGTGTTCGGCCTCGATCCGGGCGTTCCAGTCGCGGACGGCGTCGACGGCCCTGGTCTGCATGGCGCGCATGGACTCGCCGCCGGGGAAGGCGGCGGCGGAGGCGTGCGCCTGGACGACCTCCATCAGCGGTTCGTCGTTCAGCTCGGCGAGCTTGCGTCCCGACCAGTCGCCGTAGTCGCACTCGTTGACCCGCTCCTCGATGTGGAGCGGCAGCTCGGGGCGGGCGTCCAGGAGCGGCTGGAGGGTCTCGCGGCAGCGCTGGAGGGGGCTGGAGAGGGCGGCGGCGAGCGGGATCCCGGCGAGCCTGGCGGGCAGGGCGGCGGCCTGGGCGGCGCCGCGCTCGTCGAGCGCCACGCCCGGCGTGCGGCCGGCGAGCAGTCCGGAGGTGTTGGCGGTCGAGCGTCCGTGCCGGACGAGGATGAGCGTGGCCATGCCGGCCAGCCTACGGCGCACGCGCGCGTGCGGGCGTGGTCCCCGCCGGGCGGGGCGGCACGCGCGCGTACGGGAGCGGTCCGGTGCGAGCCGGACGCCACGCGCGCGTGCGGGGCGGGAGGGGACGGGGGAGAATACGGCGCGTGATCGTCGACTCTGCCCTCTACCGCAACGGGCGCCGGACGGAATGCGGCAGCGACCTCGCGCACGCCCTCGCCGAGGCCCGGGAGAGCGGCCACGCCTTCCTGTGGCTGGGTCTCTACGAGCCGACGGAGGCCGAGTTCGACCACGTGGCCTCGGAGTTCGCGCTGCACCCGCTGGCCGTCGAGGACGCTCTGAAGGCCCATCAGCGGCCCAAGCTGGAGGTGTACGACGACTCCCTCTTCGCGGTCCTGAAGCCCGTGGACTACGAGCCGGAGAGCGACCGGGTCTCGTCCGGCGAGCTGATGCTCTTCCTGGGCGACTCCTTCGTGGTGACGGTCCGGCACGGCGAGGGAGCGCCCCTGGCGGCGGTGCGCAAGCGCCTGGAGACCCAGCCGGAGGTGCTGCGGCACGGGCCGACGGCGGTGCTGTACGCGGTGAGTGACGCGGTGGTGGACCACTACCTGGACGTGGCGGGCGAGCTGCAGGTGGACCTGGAGGAGCTGGAGGCCGACGTCTTCGCGCCGGGCGGGACGGGCACGGCGAACACGGCGGAGCGGATCTACACGGCGAAGCGGCAGGTCCTGGAGTTCCGTCGGGCGACGGGGCCGCTGGCGGGGCCGATGGCCCGGCTGACGGCGGGCGCGGTGCCGTTCGTGAACGAGGAGTCGCAGCCCTTCTTCCGGGACGTCAACGACCATCTGCTGCGGGCGAACGAGCAGGTGGAGGGGTTGGACCGGCTGCTGTCGGACGTGCTGTCGGCGCATCTGGCGCAGATGGGGGTGCGGCAGAACGACGACATGCGGAAGATCTCGGCCTGGGCGGCGATGGCCGCGGTGCCGACGATGGTCGCCGGCATCTACGGCATGAACTTCGACCACATGCCGGAACTTCACTGGGCGTGGTCGTATCCGGCGCTGATCCTCCTGATGGCGGGGATCGTGACGGGTCTGTACCGCCTGTTCAAGCGGCGCGGCTGGCTCTGAGCGGACGCCGGGTTCCGGGAAGAAAGCCGGCCGCGCCGCCGGGAATATGTCAGAACGCGGGTGCGGGGGTGGCGGGGCCGCCCAGCGCGTCGCGCCGCTCCGGCATCCTCAGGCTGATCATCTTGTGCCAGCCGGCGAGGCGCTCGTAGGCGTACATGCCGTGGATGCCGGCGGCGAGCGCCGCGCCCTTGGGCTTCGGCCACTTCAGGATCCGGCCCATGTGGCCCATGACGGCGAGGCTGACGTCCCGGTAAACCTGGATCTCGGCGAGGGCCGACTCGCGCAGGGTGGTCTGGATGAGACGGCCGTGACCGGCCCGGGCGAGCCGGAGCAGCTCCTCGTGGCAGTAGGCGAGGTGGTTGGCCTCGTCGTTGTCGATCATGTGGATGGCCTTGCCCAGCTCCGGGTGGTCGCCGAAGTAGGTGACGAGCATGTCCATCTGGTCGGCCGCGCGCTGCTCGGTGACCCTGCTGTGGGCGAGGTAGACGATGACGTCGCGCTCGGACAGCGGCCGGTCGCCGCGGAGCTTCTCGTGGGCGAGCCCGATGCCGCGCCGTTCGAGGAGCATCGTGTAGTCGGTCTCGGGCGGTACGGGGACGGGTTCGAGGCCCCGCTTGCGCAGCAGCGCGTTGAAGATGCGCCCGTGCTTGTCCTCGTCGGCGCCGTGCCGGGTGATCTTGGGCGCGAGCTCCCGCATGCCGGGGGCGACGAGGGCGGCGATCCGGGCGTTCTCCCAGCCGCCCTGCGACTCGCCGCTGGCGGCGATCGAACAGAAGAGCCGGAAGGCCTCGTCGTCGTCGATGATTTCCTGGAACAGGCTCTTGGCCGTGAGCATCGCTGCACCTCCCTGCGGACGACCGCACTCCGCGCGTCCGGGAGACCGAGTCAAATGCGGTCCGGGACGGGGGGCAACAGGAGGGCTCCGCGGTGTCGGCCGAAAGAGTGAGAGCCGGGGCCGTAACCGGGGGCGCGGTGGCGCGTTGAACGGCATGACGGCCGTGGCGGGGAAGACCCCCGAGCCCCCACCACGGCCGCAGTCTTCCTTACGCCAGACCCGCCCGCTCCAGGGCGTCGACGCCCGCGCGCAGCGCGGTGAGGCGCTCGTCGAGGGTGAAGCCGGCCGGGGCCAGGGTCAGCGTGGTGACACCGGCCTCCGCGTAGGCGGTCATGCGGTCCGCGATCCGGTCGACGGTGCCGAGCAGGGCGGTCTGGTCGATCAGCGAGCGGGGCACGGCCGCCGCGGCGCCCGTCTTGTCGCCGGCCAGGTACTTGTCCTGGATCTCGGCGGCCTCCTTCTCGTACCCCATGCGCTGGGCGAGCTGGTTGTAGAAGTTCTGCTTGCGGCTCCCCATGCCGCCCACGTAGAGGGCGGTGTACGGCCGGAAGACGTCGGCGAGCGCGTCGACGTCCTCGCCGAGGGCGAGCGGCAGCGTCGGGCAGACGTCGAAGCCGTCCATGGTCAGGCCGGCCTTCTCGCGGCCCGCCCGCAGCGGCCGCAGCGCCGTCTCCTCCAGGTGCTCGGCCGAGGGGAAGATCAGCAGGGCGCCGTCGGCGATCTCGCCGGTCTGCTCCAGGTTCTTCGGGCCGATCGCCGCGATGTACAGCGGGATGTGCTCGCGCTGCGGGTGGACGGTCAGCTTGATCGGCTTGCCGGGACCGCCGGGCAGCGGCAGCGTCCAGTGCTCGCCCTCGTGGGTGAGGCGCTCGCGGGACATCGCCTTGCGGACGATCTCCACGTACTCGCGGGTGCGGGCCAGCGGCTTGTCGAACTTCACGCCGTACCAGCCCTCGGAGACCTGCGGCCCCGAGACGCCCAGGCCGAGGCGGAAACGGCCGCCGGAGAGCGAGTCCAGGGTGGCGGCGGTCATCGCCGTCATCGCGGGCTGGCGTGCCGGGATCTGCATGATCGCCGAGCCGACGTCGATCCGCTCCGTCTTCGCGGCGACCCAGGAGAGCACGGTCGGCGCGTCCGAGCCGTACGCCTCCGCCGCCCAGCAGACGTCGTAGCCGAGCCGGTCGGCCTCCTGGGCGACGGCGAGGTTGTCGCCGTCCATGCCGGCGCCCCAGTAGCCGAGGTTGATGCCGAGCCGCATTTCCACGCACCCCTTACCCATCGGTAACGTCTCTCGTCGGGACTCTAGCGCGCCCCTCCCGCATCCGTCAGGGGCCGGGCGCCACGCCGTCGTCCACCGTCTCTGTCCACAGCTTCCGTCCACAGGGTCTCTGCGCGTGGTGCCCTGGCCAGTAATGTCCCGCCCATGGAGCAGAGGCATCTCGGACGGACCGGCCTGCGCGTCTCGCGCATCGGGCTCGGCACGCTCACCTGGGGGCGGGACACCGACGAGCACGACGCCGCCGCGCAGCTGAAGGCGTTCTGGGACGCGGGCGGCACACTCGTGGACACCGCCGACGTGTACGGCGGCGGAGAGGCGGAGTACCTCCTGGGCCGGCTCATGGAGCGGCTGGTGCCGCGCCGCGACCTGGTCCTGTCCACCAAGGCCGGCAGCGTCCCGGACCCCGACCGCCGCACCGACGGCTCGCGCGGCCACCTGCTCGCCGCCCTCGACGCCTCCCTGGCCCGGCTCGGCACGGACCACGTCGACCTGTGGCAGCTGCACGCCTACGACCCGTTCACCCCGCTGGAGGAGTCCCTCCAGGCCCTCGACATCGCGGTACGCAGCGGCCGGGCGCGGTACGCGGGCGTGGCCAACTTCTGCGGCTGGCAGCTCGCCAAGGCGGGCACCTGGCAGCTGGCCGGCGACCGCACCCGGCTCGCCGGGGCGCAGCTGGAGTACTCGCTGCTCCAGCGGGGCGTCGAGCGGGAGGTGCTGCCGGCCGCCATCGACCTCGGCATAGGCCTGCTGCCCTCCTCCCCGCTCGGACGCGGCGTGCTCACCGGCAAGTACCGCGGCGGCACCCCGGCCGACTCCCGGGGCGCGTCGGATGCGCTCGCGCCGTTCGTGGAGCCGTACCTCGACGAGGCCGCGAGCCGGATCGTGCACGCCGTCGGCACCGCCGCCGACGGGCTCAACACGAGCCCGCTGCACGTGGCGCTCGCCTGGGTCAGGGACCGGCCGGGCGTGACCGCCCCGATCGTCGGCGCGCGCACGGCACGCCAGCTCACGGCCGCGCTGTCGGTGGAGGGCCTTAGTCTTCCTGACGAGATCTGCCGGGCTTTGGACGATGTGTCCGCGCCCGTGCACCGCTATCCGGATCACGACTGGAGCACCTTGTGACCGAGCCTGCCGGGGAGACCGCGCCCGAGGCACCCGAGGACGTGACCCACGAGGACGCGCCGACGACCGCCGAGGCGACCGAAACCGCCGACGCCTCCGCCGAGTCCTCCGAGGCCGTCGAGGCCGTCGAGTCCTCCGAGGCCTCGACGGAGGACGCGCCGGAGGTGAGCGAGGCGCAGGCGGAGCTGGCGGCCCAGCGGGAGCTGCGGGCCAGGATCGAGGCGCGGAAGGCCGAGAAGTCCGGGCCCGTGGCGAGCGGGGCCAAGCTCAGCGGCACCGCCGCCGATCTGCTCGCCGCCGTACGGGCCGTCGAGGGCGGCTCCGCGTCCGGCGGCGCCTTCTTCGCTCCGGCGCCCGAGCCGCCGCGCCCCACGCGGGCGCCCGAGACCACCGTCCGTCCGCCCGCCCCGTCGGCGCCGGCCGCGCCCACGGCAGGCGCCCTGGCCGGGGTCCGCGAGGTGCTGGCCCGGGGCGGCGCGCCCGAGGCGCTGGCCGGGCAGGTCGTCGGTGCGCTCGGCGAACAGGCCGCCGAGGCCCTGACGGAGGACCCGTGGCGGCTCCTCGCCGTCCCCGGGGTGCGGCCGGAACAGGCCGACGGCTTCGCGCGGGCCCTGCTCGGCGGCGCCTGCGGCCCCGACGACCCCCGCCGGGCCGTCGCCCTGACCGTGTGGCTGCTCGACCACGCCGCCCTCCAGGGCCACACCGCGCTCACCGTCGACGAGGTGGCGGCCGGACTCGCCCGGCACCAGGTCCCCGATCCCGAGAAGGCCGTCGGCACGGCCGTCTCCGAGGGCGCCGTCCTGGTCTTCCAGGAGGAGGACGAGGCTCCGGGAGAGCCCGAGGAGGACGAAGAGGGCGGAGAGGGCGAGGCCGCCGCCGAGGGCGCCGGGCCGGAGGACGACGAGCCGGCGGAACCGGCGCTGCTCGGGCTCGACCGGTACGCCCTGGCCGAGGAGAGCCTCGCGGACGGCCTCGCCCGGCTGGTGCGCACGGTCACCCCGCGGGAGTGGGACGGCGGCGAGCTGGAGCGGGCCGTCGGCGGCCACGGTCTCGTGCTGCACACCGGCGGCGAGGCCGCCCGCGCCGAGCCCCTGGAGCTCGCCGCCACGGCCCGGGAGCACGGCCTGCGGGTCCTGGTCGCCGTGCACGACGCCGAGCGCCTGAGCGAGGAGGACCGCGCCTCCGGGACGGCCGTGACGCTCGCCGCGCTGCTCTCCGGGACGGCCGGTCCCGGCCGGGACGAGGAGGGCTGCCTCGCCCTGGACCTGCTGGTGGTCCTCGACGCACCGCAGCTGGACGTGGAGACGGGCGCGATGCTCGTCGAGGCCCTCCCCGACGGCTGCCGGCTGGTCCTCAGCGGCGACCCGGAGGTCCTCGGGTCGGCCGGTCCCGGCGCGGTCTTCGCCGACGCCCTGGCGGCCCGCGTCTGCCCCCGGGTGGCCTCCCGCCGCCCCGACCCCGGCCCGCTGGGCGAACTGGTCTCGGGCATCGGCATCGGGGAGCTGAACCAGGTCGAGGCGCCCGGCAAGGAGGTCGTCATCGTCCCCGTGCGGGACGCCGGCGAGGCCGTGCACCGCACGGTCCAGCTGGTCGCCGACTCGGTGCCGCGCGCCTTCGGGCTCACCCCCGAGCAGACCCGGGTGATCACGGTCGGCCACGGCGGCTCGGCCGGGACGCGCGCGCTGAACACGGCCCTGAAGCAGCGGCTGAACCCCGGCCCCGGCCGCTTCGGCGGCTACGACCCGGGCGACCGGGTGGCGTACGCGCCGGTGCCCGGCCGGACGGTGACCGGCACGGTCCTCGGGGCCGACGCCGAGGGCCTGCGCCTGCGCACCGGCGACGGCGAGGTCCTCGTACCGAAGGAGCGGGTGGAGTCGGCGCTGCGGCACGGCTGGGCCCTCACCGCGCACCAGGCGGCGGGCGGCCGCTGGCCCGCGGTGGTCGTGGTCCTGCCGGGCGACGCGGCGCCGGGCCTGAGCCGGCCGTGGGTCTACACGGCCTTCGGCCGGGCCGAGCGCCATCTGTCGGTCGTGCACGGCGTCGACCAGGCGCTGCCCCGCTCGGTGGCCGAGGTCCTCGCCCCGGCGCGCACGACCCGGCTGCGCCCCCTGCTGATCGCCCTCCTCGCCGCGTCCGACGAGGAGTAGGAACGGACGGCGGAACGCCGGAGGGCCGGGACGTCCAGCAGTGGTGTCCCGGCCCTCCGGCGTCCTCCCCGTCGCGTGTCAGCGGCCGGCGGCCACCTCACCGGCCTCCTCGTCGTCGTCCTCGTCATCGTCGAAGACGGAGCTGATGTCGAAGCGGCAGACGATCCGCTCCGGGTCGGCCTGCTCGAAGGGGGCGGCCAGCCACTCCCCCGGCTCCGGGAGCTCGCCCGCGGCGGTCACCCACAGCGTGGAGTCGCCCTCCTCCAGGCCGAACTCCTTGTGCCGGGAGGCGATCTCGTCGGGCTCGTACTCCCCGAAGAGGACGCCGAGGGCGGCGGCCGTGGTGCGGGGTCCCTCCTCGTCGTGGTCCAGGTCGGCGACGCGCCGGGCCTGGGCCACCAGCCGGCGCGGCTCGGCCACCGCGTAGTCCCGGCGGATCAGCACGCTGAGGGCGTGGGGTTCGTCAGGTCCGGCGTAAGGCGGCAGCCCCTCGTCGGCCCCCGGGATCTCGAAGGGGGTCACCTCGTCGTAGCGGTCGTAGAGGAGTTCGTCGTAGGACTCGGCGGCCGCGGCGAGCGCGTTGAACGCCTCGTACACCGCCGTGTCGTCGTCCCCCGTGCGGCCTTCGACCGCCGCGAGGTGGCGGTCCAGTGCGGTCTTGACCGCCTCTGCGGCGGCACGTACCTCGGCAGCGGTGGGCTGCGCAGCATCAGACATGGGACAGACGCTATCCGTACCGGGCCGGTGCCCGCACAATAGATGCGATGCCGGAATACGAATTTGTCGACGTGTACGTGCCGCGAGGGGTCTCCCGCAGGGAGGCGACGCGGCTTCTGACCGACCATGCCGAGTACGGACACTGGGAGTTGGACCGACTCACCCTCCGCCGGGACGGGAGCCGCAGAGTGCGGCTGAAGCGGCGGATCATCCGTCAGATGCGCGCGACCTGGTGACGGACGCGGAAGGGGCCCCGCACGGTGCGGGGCCCCTTCGCGTTCCGGCCGGTGCGGGTCAGGCGCCGCGGCGGGAGCGGCGGTAGACCAGCGAGCCCGCGAGGAGCATCCCCGCGGCGGCCGGCACGATCACGCCGAGCGGCGCGGACGCACCCGTCTCTGCGAGCTCGTCCGGGGAGGCCGGCGGCGGCGTGAGCTGCGGCCCGGGGTGGTTCGAGCCACCACCGGGACCGGGCGGCACACCGGGGGTACCGGGAGTGCCGGGGGTACCGGGAGTGCCAGGCGTACCCGGAGTCCCGGGGGTACCCGGCGTACCGGGGGTACCGGGAGTCCCAGGGGTACCCGGCGTACCGGGAGTCCCCGGCGTACCAGGGGTGCCGGGTGTGCCGGGCGTGCCCGGGGTCCCGGGGGTCCCCGGCGGGGTCTCCTCGCCGTAGCCGCCCGGCTCCTCGCCGTAACCGCCGGGCTCCTCCTCGCCGTAGCCGGAGTCCGGGGTCTGGCCGTTGGCGCAGTCGTTGCCCGTGGCGGGGTTGCCGAGGCCGATGCCCGTGACGCTGTTGCCGCACGCGTTCACGGGCACGTCGACCGGGACCACCACCGTGTTGCCGGAGGCCACGCCCGGGGAGTCGCTCGCGTACGCGCCGCCGGACGTGCCGGGGCCGGACTGCGCGGGGATGTTCGCGCAGGAGTTGCCCATCGCCGGGTTGAGCACCCCGACGACGTCGACGGTGTTGCCGCAGGCGTTGACCGGGGCATGGATCGGGACCTGCACGGTGTTCCCGGACGCCACGCCGGGTGAGTTCCTGGCCGTGCCGCTCGCGGCGGAGTCCGCCTGCGCGATGCCGCCGCCGAGCGCGAAGACGCCTCCGGCCGCCGCGACGGTGATGATGCTCTTGCGCGTGACCTGTCGCATAGCTTGCTTACCTGCCTTCTCGGCAATGCGCCGGATCGGCCTCGAACGCCCGACCGGCGGGGAGTGAGGGCCACCGGGCCCGTGCCCGGGGCGGAATGGCCACCGGCCCCGGAGTGCATGGCACGCACTCCGGGGCCGGACGGCTCACGCCCTCAAGGGGCGGGGCACAACGTCAGGCGTTGATGCAGGTGTTGCCGAAGGCGGGGTTCAGCAGGCCGATCACGGAGACCGTGTTGCCGCAGGCGTTGATCGGCACGTGAACCGGGACCTGCACGACGTTGCCCGAGAGGACACCGGGGGAACCGATGGCCGCACCCTGGGCACCCGCGTCGGCGACGGCCATGCCCGCGCCCGCGAGAACGAGACCGCCGGTGGCAGCCGCAGCAGCGACGACCTTCTTGATCATTATTCCTCCTAGTTGACAATGCGGCCCCAGCCGCGGACCGCATCACCTGTAACGAGGGGGAAGGGTGGGGGCTACGAGCCCCCGGATGCATTCACTCTTTCCGGGCAAACCCAAACGCGCTGCCGAATTCTGGCCGGCCCGCGGTCAGCAGGCGTCGAGGAAGCGGTCCAGGACGCGCACGCCGAACTTCAGGCCGTCGACGGGGACGCGCTCGTCGACGCCGTGGAACATGCCGGCGAAGTCGAGCTCCGGCGGCAGCTGGAGCGGGGCGAAGCCGAAGCAGCGGATGCCGAGGTCGTCGAAGGACTTGGCGTCGGTGCCGCCGGAGAGCATGTACGGGACGGCGCGGGCGATCGGGTCCTCGGCGCGCAGCGCGAGCTGCATGGCGTCGACGAGGGCGCCGTCGAAGCTGGTCTCCAGGGCCTTGTCGCCGTGCACGTCCTCGCGCCGGACCTTGGGGCCGAGGATCCGGTCGAGGTCGGCGAGGAACTCCTGCTCGTAGCCGGGCAGGAAGCGGCCGTCGACGTGGGCGGTGGCCTGGCCGGGGATGACGTTCACCTTGTAGCCGGCGCCGAGCATGGTGGGGGCGGCGGAGTTGCGCAGGGTGGCGCCGACCATCTTGGCGATGCCGCCGAGCTTGGCGAGGGTGCCGTCCATGTCCTCGGGGTCGAGCGGGGTGCCGAGGGCGTCGGACAGCTCGTCGAGGAAGCTGCGGACGGTCTTGGTGACGCGGACCGGCCACTGGTGGCGGCCGAGCCGGCCGACGGCCTCGCACAGTTCGGTGATGGCGTTGTCGTCGTTGGTCATCGAGCCGTGGCCGGCCGTGCCCTCGACGGTGAGCCGCATCCAGTGCATGCCCTTCTGGGCGGTCTCGACCAGGTAGAGGCGGAGGTTCTCGTTCACGGTGAAGGAGAAGCCGCCGACCTCGCCGATGGCCTCGGTGACCCCGTCGAAGACGTCCCGGTGCTTGTCGACCAGGTGGCGGGCGCCGTAGGTGCCGCCGGCCTCCTCGTCGGCGAGGAAGGCGAGGACGATGTCGCGCGGGGGCTTGCGGCCGCTGCGCAGCCGGTCGCGGACGACCGCGAGGGTCATCGCGTCCATGTCCTTCATGTCGACGGCGCCGCGGCCCCAGACGCACCCGTCGGCGACCTCGCCGGAGAAGGGGTGGTGGGTCCAGTCGGCCGCGTCGGCCGGGACGACGTCGGTGTGCCCGTGGATGAGCAGCGCCGGACGCGAAGGGTCCTCGCCCTCGATGCGGGCCACGGTGGAGGCCCGTCCCTTGTGCGACTCGATGATCTTCGGTTCGAGGCCGACCTCGGCGAGCTTCTCGGCGACGTACTCGGCCGCGGCGCGCTCCCCCGGGCCGGAGTGGTCGCCGTAGTTGCTGGTGTCGATGCGGATGAGGTCCCGGCAGAGGTCGACGACCTCGTCCTCGCCCGCGACGGTCCGGCCGGTGTTCGACTCGCTCACGCTGCTTCCTCCCACGACGTGCCCCACGTGCTTGCTGGTGGTCGCCCCCATCCTCCCCCGCGCCCGCCCCGGCGGCGCAAGGGCGTGGTGATCGGCCGGTCCGATTGTTTGCTATGGTTTCCCTCGTCGGAACGGCTCAGGGCCGCGAGACAGACACCTAGTCCGGGTGGCGGAATGGCAGACGCGCTAGCTTGAGGTGCTAGTGCCCTTTATCGGGCGTGGGGGTTCAAGTCCCCCCTCGGACACATGAAGAAGTCCCGGTCGAGTTCACTCGACCGGGACTTCGGCGTTGTGCGGACGAGGGCGAGGCGGAGCGGTGCGCAGGAAGAGGGTGCCGGCGGCGCCGCTGCCGCAGCGGGACGGGATCGACCCCGTGCGGCTCCGGCTGCCGGAGGATCCGGCGGGGACCTGGCCGACCGTGGGGGCGTACCTGCTGGGGCGGTACGGGGCCGCGGTCGGCGCGGAGCGGATCGGCGCGATGCTGGACGCGGGACGGTTCGTCGGGGCCGACGGGCGGGCGGCGGCGGCCTCGGAGCCGTACGAGCCGGGGCGGTGGCTGTGGTTCCACCGGGACCTCGCGCCCGAGGAGCGGGTGCCGTTCGAGGTCGGGGTGGTGTACCGGGACGAGCGGATCCTGGTGGCGGACAAGCCGCACTTCCTGGCGACGACCCCGCGCGGGCGGCATGTGACCGAGACGGCGGTGGCGCGGCTGCGGGCGGAGCTGGGGATGCCGGAGCTCCAGCCGGCGCACCGGCTCGACCGGCTGACGGCGGGGCTCGTGCTCTTCGTGGTGCGGCCGGCGGACCGGGGGGCGTACCAGCTGCTGTTCAAGGAGCGGCGGGTGCGCAAGGAGTACGCGGCGGTGGCGGCGTACGACCCCGGGGTGGCGCTGCCGGTGACGGTGCGCAGCCGGATCGAGAAGGAGCGGGGCGTGCTGGCCGCCCGGGAGGTGCCGGGCGAGCCGAACGCGGTGAGCCGGATCGAGCTGGTGGAGCGGCTCGGCGCCTACGGGCGGTACCGGCTGCTGCCGGAGACGGGGAAGACGCATCAGCTGCGGGTGCACATGAACGCGCTGGGGCTGCCGATCGTCGACGATCCGCTGTATCCGGTGGTGCGTGAGGACGGGCCGGAGGACTACCGGCGGCCGCTGCGGCTGCTCGCGGCGGCGCTGGAGTTCCCCGACCCGTTCACGGGCGAGGAGAGGCGGTTCACGAGCCGCCTCTCGCTCAGTGTCCCCGCTTGATCCACTCCTGGAGGTGCGGGGCTTCCGCGCCGATGGTGGTGGAGTCGCCGTGGCCGGTGCGGACGACCGTCTCCGGCGGGAGGGTGAGGAGCTTCTCCCGGATCGAGTCGACGATCGTGTGGAAGTCGGAGAAGGACCTGCCGGTGGCGCCGGGGCCGCCCTGGAAGAGGGTGTCGCCGGTGAAGACGGTGCCCAGGTCGGGGACGTGCAGGCAGACCGCTCCGGGGGCGTGGCCCGGGGTGTGGAGGACCCTCAGGTCGGTGCCGGCGATGGTGAGGACCTGACCGTCGGCGAGGTCGCCGTCGGGGGTGTGGTCGGGGTGGGTGAGTTTCCACAGCGGCTGGTCGGCGGGGTGCAGCAGGATGCGGGCGCCGGTGGCGGCGGCGAGCGCGGGGGCCGCGCCGACGTGGTCGTCGTGGGCGTGGGTGCAGACGATGGCGCGCAGGGCGCGGCCGTCGAGGGCTTCGAGGATGGCGTCGGGGTCGTGGGCGGCGTCGATGACGATCGCCTCCTCGTCGTCGCCGACGATCCAGACGTTGTTGTCGACGTCCCAGGTGCCGCCGTCGAGGCTGAAGGTGCCGGAGGTGACCAGGTGGTCGATGCGGGCGGTCATCACAGCACCACCACCGAGCGCAGCACGTCGCCCTCGTGCATGCGGGCGAAGGCCTTCTCGACGTCGTCGAGGGCGATGGTCTCGGTGACGAAGGCGCCGAGGTCGATGCGGCCCTGCCGGTGCAGGTCGATGAGCATGGGGAAGTCGCGGGAGGGCAGGCAGTCGCCGTACCAGGAGGACTTGAGGGAGCCGCCGCGGCCGAAGACGTCGAGGAGGGGCAGTTCGAGCTGCATCTCGGGGGTGGGGACGCCGACGAGGACGACGGTGCCGGCGAGGTCGCGGGCGTAGAAGGCCTGCCGGTACGTCTCGGGGCGGCCGACGGCCTCGATGACGACGTCGGCGCCGAAGCCGCCGGTGAGGGCGCGGATCGCCTCGACGGGGTCGGTGGTGCGGGAGTCGACGGTGTCGGTGGCGCCCATCTCCTTGGCCTTGGCCAGTTTTCGCTCGTCGACGTCGACGGCGATGATCTTCGCGGCGCCGGCGAGGCGGGATCCGACGATGGCGGCGTCGCCGACGCCTCCGCAGCCGATGACGGCGACGGTGTCGCCGCGGGAGACGTTGCCGGTGTTGATGGCGGCGCCGATGCCGGCCATCACGCCGCAGCCGAGGAGGCCGGCGATCTCGGGGGCGACGGAGCGGTCGACCTTGGTGCACTGGCCGGCGGCGACGAGGGTCTTCTCGGCGAAGGCGCCGATGCCGAGGGCCGGGGAGAGCTCCGTGCCGTCGAGGAGCGTCATCTTCTGCTTCGCGTTGTGGGTGTCGAAGCAGTACCAGGGGCGGCCGCGGCGGCAGGCGCGGCACTGGCCGCAGACGGCCCGCCAGTTGAGGATCACGTAGTCGCCGGGGGCGACGTCGGTGACGCCCTCGCCGACCGCCTCCACGGTGCCCGCGGCCTCGTGGCCGAGGAGGAAGGGGAAGTCGTCGTTGATCCCGCCCTGCTTGTAGTGCAGGTCGGTGTGGCAGACACCGCAGGCCTCGACGCGGACGACGGCCTCTCCGGGGCCCGGGTCGGGGATGACGACGGTCTCGATCCGCACCGGCTCGTTGCGGCCGGGGGCGATGACGCCCCGCACGTGCTGTGGCATCGCTGACTTCCCTTCAGAGGATCTTGTAAGCCTCCTGCGTACCACTATCTCCTGATAAAAGGCGAGACCCCCGCAGGCCGTGCCTGCGGGGGTCCGCCGCTCCCGTGGGGGGAGTCGGGGGGGACGGGGTCAGTCCTGCTTGCCGGAGGTCTCGCGGACCCGGCGGCGGACCAGGAACCAGCCGCCGACGAGGGCCGCGCCGATCAGCGGCAGGCAGTTGACGGTGGTGCGGCCGATGCCGCCGTCCATCCACATGAGGACGAGGACGGAGCCGAGGAAGACCAGGGTGACGATCTGGGTGTACGGAGCCCAGGGCAGCTGGTAGGCGGGGCGGGCGAGCACGCCCTGCTTGGCGCGGCGGACGAAGAGCAGCGAGCACACCATGATCATGGCCCAGGTGCCGATGATGCCGATCGAGGCGAAGTTGAGGACCAGCTCGAAGGCGTCCTCGGGCATCCTGGCGTTGAGGATCACGCCGACGACGCCGAAGCCCGCGGTGAGCAGGATGCCGCCATAGGGGACGCCGCCCTTGTTCATGACGCCGGTGAACTTCGGCGCGGAGCCGGCCAGCGACATGGAGCGCAGGATGCGGCCGGTGGAGTACAGGCCGGAGTTGAGGCTGGAGAGGGCGGCGGTGAGGACGACGAGGTTCATCACGCCGGCGGCGCCGGGGATGCCCAGCTTGTCGAAGACGGTGACGAAGGGGCTCTGGTCGCCGGAGTAGGCGGTGTACGGGAGGATCAGCGCGAGCAGGACGACGGAGCCGACGTAGAAGAGGCCGACGCGCCACATGATCGAGTTGATCGCCTTCGGCATGATCTTCTCGGGGTTCTCGGTCTCGCCGGCGGCGACGCCGCAGAGCTCGACGGAGGCGTAGGCGAAGACGACGCCCTGGATGAGCAGGAGCATCGGCATCATGCCGTTGGGGAAGATGCCGCCGTTCTCGGTGATGTTGGCGAGGCCCGGGGTGGAGCCGCCGACGTCGTGCGAGGTCACGACGAGGAAGATGCCGACGAGCATGAAGGCGACGAGCGCGGCGACCTTGATGATCGCGAACCAGAACTCCATCTCGCCGAAGTACTTCACCGAGATGAGGTTGGCGGCGAGGACGACCGCGAGGGCGATCAGGGCGAGGATCCACTGCGGGACGTCGCTGAACATCGACCAGAAGTGGGCGTAGGTGGCCGCGGCGGTGATGTCGGCGACGGCGGTGGTCGACCAGTTCAGGAAGTACAGCCAGCCGGCCGTGTAGGCGCCCTTCTCGCCCATGAACTCACGGGCGTAGGAGACGAAGGCGCCGGAGGACGGGCGGTAGAGCACCAGCTCGCCGAGGGCCCGGACCACGAAGAAGGCGAAGACGCCGCAGACCGCGTACGCGATGAAGAGCGAGGGACCCGCGCTGGCCATCCGGCCGCCGGCGCCGAGGAAGAGGCCGGTGCCGATCGCGCCGCCGATGGCGATCATGTTGATGTGCCGGGACTTGAGGTCCTTGCGGTACCCGGCGTCGCCGGCGTCCACGTGGGGGGAGCCGGCCGTGTGCGCCGGGGCGGCGGACAGCGGCTCGGCCGCGGTGACGCGGTCAGTCATGGAGTTGTTCGCCTTCGTGAGGGGGTGGGGGCTGTGCGGTGCGGCCGGGCCGGGCCCCTTCGTGGGGGTCGCCTCGGACGGCCAGCGGACATCCTCACGGCAAGACATGCTCACTGACTGTGAGCGAACTCACTGAACGCCCGGATTTGAGCTAGTTCAGAGGTTACGCAGCGCTGTACGGCGTACGAGCGGCGTACGAGCGGCATGCGGCGGCCCGGTGCCGTCACGGGGCCAGGACGTCCAGCTCCTTGAGCGCGCCGACGGCGATCTCGCGGGTCAGCGCCTCGGCGCGGACGGCGTCCCGCTCCCGTACCGCCTCGGCGACCTGGACGTGGAGGGTGACGGCGGCCGGGTCGGGGTCCTCGAACATGACGTGGTGGTGGGTGCGACCGGTGAGGACCTCGGCGACGACGTCGCCGAGGCGGGCGAACATCTCGTTCCCCGACGCGTTCAGGACGACCCGGTGGAAGGCGATGTCGTGGACGAGGTACGCCTCCAGCTGCCGGCCGCGCGAGGTGGCGACCATGCCGAGGGCCTGCTCGGTGAGCTCGCGGCACTGGTCCGGGGTCGCGTGGAGGGCGGCGAGGCCGGCGGCGACGGGCTCGACGGCGGAGCGCAGCACGGTGAGCGAGCGGAGCTGGCGGGGGCGGTCGGCGCCGGCCAGGCGCCAGCGGATGACCTGGGGGTCGTAGACGTTCCAGCTCTCGGTGGGCAGGACCGTGACGCCGACCCGGCGGCGGGACTCCACCAGGTGCATCGACTCCAGGACGCGGACGACCTCGCGGACGACGGTCCGGGAGACGTCGAAGGTCTGGGCGAGCTCGTCGGTGCGGAGCACCGTGCCGGGCGGGTACTCCCCGGCGGTGATGGCCAGGCCCAGGGTGGCGAGCACGTGCGAGTGGAGCCCCTGGGCCGATGTCGTCATGGGGCTCAGCCTATGCGGGGGCCGTCCGGTGATCACCTCGGGAATTAAAAGTACTACTTTTACGTCACAGACTCTTGAATACGTCGTACTCAATGGGTTTCATGAGCGCGACGGATCGATGTCGCGAAGACAGCACCGATGTCGCGAAGACACCACCGATGTCGAGCAGCACCGATGTCGAAGAAGACAGCGAGGCACCTCCATGAGCACCACCCCCCACCCCGCCGCTCCCCCGGTCGTCGTCGTCATGGGCGTCGCCGGGACCGGGAAGACCACGATCGGCCCGCTGGTGGCCGGCGCCCTCGGCCTGCCGTACGCCGAGGGCGACGACTTCCACCCGGCGGCAAACGTGGCCAAGATGTCGGCCGGCGTCCCGCTCGACGACGCCGACCGGGAACCGTGGCTCGACGCCATCGGCGCCTGGGCGCACGACCGGGCCGGGCTCGGCGGGGTGGTGAGCAGCTCCGCGCTGAAGCGGATCTACCGGGACCGGCTGCGCGCGGCCGCCCCCGGGGTCGTCTTCCTCCACCTGACCGGCGACCGGGAGCTGATCGAGGGCCGGATGGCCTCCCGCAAGGGCCACTTCATGCCCACCGCGCTGCTCGATTCACAGTTCGCCACCCTGCAGCCGCTGCAGGACGACGAGGCCGGCGTCGCCGTCGACGTCTCCGGCACCCCCGAGGAGATCACCGACCGGGCCGTCGCCGCGCTGCGGCGCCTCGCCGGCTGACCCTCCCGCCCTCCCCACCTGCCCGTACGAAGGACACCACCGTGACCAGTCTCAGCGTCGAGACCCTGGCAGCGGACGCCGTCGAACCGATCACCTCGGCCGGCAACGCCCAGCTGGGCATCGCCGTTCTCGCCGGCATCGCCGTCATCGTCCTGCTCATCACCAAGTTCAAGCTGCACGCCTTCCTGGCGCTGACCATCGGCTCGCTCGCGCTCGGCGCGTTCGCCGGGGCGCCGCTCGCGGACACCATCAAGTCGTTCAGCACCGGACTCGGCAACACCGTCGCCGGCGTCGGCGTGCTGATCGCGCTCGGCGCGATCCTCGGCAAGCTGCTCGCCGACTCCGGCGGTGCCGACCAGATCGTCGACACGATCCTCGCGAAGGCGAGCAAGCGGTCCATGCCGTGGGCGATGGTCCTGATCGCCTCGGTGATCGGCCTGCCGCTCTTCTTCGAGGTCGGCATCGTGCTGCTGATCCCGGTGGTCCTGATGGTCGCCAAGCGCGGCAACTACTCCCTGATGCGGATCGGCATCCCCGCCCTCGCCGGTCTCTCCGTGATGCACGGGCTCATCCCGCCGCACCCCGGCCCGCTCGTCGCGATCGACGCGGTCGGCGCCAACCTGGGCGTCACCCTCGCCCTCGGCCTGGTCGTCGCCGTCCCGACCGTGATCATCGCCGGTCCGCTCTTCTCCCGGTACGCCGCCCGCTGGGTGGACATCCAGGCGCCCGAGCACATGATCCCGTCGCGTCCCTCCGAGGACCTGGAGAAGCGCCCCGGCTTCGGCGTCACCGTCGCCACCGTGCTGCTGCCGGTCGTCCTGATGCTGGTGAAGGCGCTCGTCGACATCGTGGTCGACGACCCGGAGAACGCGGTGCAGAAGGTCACCGACGTCATCGGCTCGCCGCTGATCGCGCTGCTCGCCGCCGTCATAGTGGCCCTGTTCACCCTGGGCCGCGCGGCCGGCTTCACCAAGGAGCGGCTGTCCTCGACCGTCGATAAGTCCCTCGCCCCGATCGCGGGCGTGCTGCTGATCGTCGGCGCCGGCGGCGGCTTCAAGCAGACCCTGATCGACATCGGCGTCGGCCAGATGATCCTGGACTTCTCCAAGGACTGGTCGATCCCGGCGCTGCTGCTGGCCTGGCTGATCGCGGTCGCCATCCGGCTCGCGACGGGCTCCGCCACGGTCGCGACGATCTCGGCGGCGGGCCTGGTGGCCCCGCTGGCCGCGGGCATGTCGACCGGTGAGACGGCGCTGCTCGTGCTGGCCATCGGTGCCGGTTCGCTCTTCTTCAGCCACGTCAACGACGCCGGATTCTGGCTGGTGAAGGAGTACTTCGGCATGAACGTCGGCCAGACGATCAAGACCTGGTCGGTGATGGAGACCATCATCTCGGTGGTGGGCCTGGTGTTCGTGCTGCTGCTGTCGCTGCTGGTGTAGCGGCGCGGGTGCCGCGACGGCCCTGGACCTCTTCGCAGGGGTCCGGGGCCTTCGTCGTGCCCGGTCGGTGCTCGCGCTCAGCCCCGCAGCAGGTCCAGGACCTCGGCCCCGAGCTCCAGGGCCTCGTCCGGCGAGTCGACCGACCGCTGGAGGTCGACGAAGCAGCCGTCGGCGCCGGTGGCGCGCACCCCGTCGAGGACCACGGCGATGGCGTCCGCCGAGGTGCCGGGGCCGGGGTTGCAGCGGATCCGCCGGCGCAGCGCCTCCGGGTCGCGGCCCGCCTCGCCGGCCGCGCGCCGCGCCACCTCCCACAGTCCCTCGGCCGCGCCGGGCGGCAGGACGGCGCCGACCCAGCCGGCGGCCCGTCGGCCGACCCGGCGCAGTGCGGCCGGGCTGAAGCCGCCCAGATAGACGGGGGGTCCGGCGGGCTGGACGGGGCGCAGGCCCACGAAGGAGACGGGGATCGTCCAGTGGGGGCCGCGGTGGCCGAACTCCTCCTGGGTCCAGATGCCGTGGAGGACGTCGAGCAGTTCGTCGAGGAGGGCGCCGCGCCTGCCGAAGTCCGCGCCGACGGCGGTGTACTCGTCGCGCAGCCAGCCGATGCCGAGACCGACGTCGAGGCGCCCGCCGCTGACCTGGTCGAGGGAGGTGAGGGAGCGGGCGAGCAGCGCGGGCGGGTACCAGGGGCCGTTGAGGGTGCTCGTGCCGAGCCGGGCGCGGGAGGTCGCACCGGCGGCGACGGTGAGCACCGTCAGCGGGTCGAGGAAGGTCTTGTACTGGTGGGGGTACGGGTTCTCCGGCGTGTGCCCCGGATAGAGGTCGCCGGGGGCGACCGGGGTGAGGACGCGGTCGCCGACCCAGAACGAGTCGAACCCGGCCTCCTCGGCGTCCCGGGCGAAGTCCGCGATGCGGTCGGCGCGGGCGTGGGTGCCGTACTGGGGCAGTGCGATGCCTATCTCCATGGGCCCCATCCTGGGCACCGGGAGGTTCCGCGACACGAAGGGCCCGGCGTGTGACCCCCGCCACGCGCGCGTGGCGGGGGTGGGCCGGACGTCCGGGCCACGCGTGTGGCGGGGCCGGTCGGACGGGCCACGCGCGCGTGGCGGGGCCTCACGTCGGCACCGCTACACGGCGCCGGGGGGCGAGGGGCGTACGTCTACGCCACGGCCTCGGCCGCCGCGCGGCCCGCCGCGCGGCCGGAGAAGACGCAGCCGCCGAGGAAGGTGCCCTCGAGGGAGCGGTAGCCGTGGACGCCGCCGCCGCCGAAGCCGGCGGCCTCGCCGGCCGCGTACAGGCCCGGAAGGGGTTCGCCCGTCTCGGTGAGGACGCGGGAGGAGAGGTCGGTCTGGAGGCCTCCGAGGGACTTGCGGGTGAGGATGTTGAGGCGGACGGCGATGAGGGGGCCGGCCTTGGGGTCGAGGATGCGGTGCGGGGCGGCGGTACGGATGAGGCGGTCGCCGAGGTAGTTGCGGGCGCCGCGGATCGCGGTGATCTGGAGGTCCTTGGTGAAGGGGTTGGCGATCTCGCGGTCGCGGGCGGTCACCTCGCGGCGGAGGGCGTCCTCGTCGACGAGGTCCCGGCCGGTGATCCGGTTCATGCCGCGGACCAGGGACGGCAGGTCGTCCTCGACGACGAAGTCGGCGCCCTTGTCCATGAACGCCCGGACGGGGCCGGGAACGTCGGCGCGGGCCCGGCCGAGGACGTCGCGGACGGACTTGCCGGTGAGGTCGGGGTTCTGCTCGGAGCCGGAGAGGGCGAACTCCTTGCCGATGATCCGCTGGTCGAGGACGAACCAGGTGTGGTCGTGGCCGGTCCGCATGATGTGTTCGAGGGTGCCGAGGGTGTCGAAGCCGGGGAAGAGCGGGACCGGGAGCCGCTTGCCGGTGGCGTCGAGCCAGAGGGAGGAGGGGCCGGGCAGGATGCGGATGCCGTGCCGGGCCCAGATGGGGTTCCAGTTCTCGATGCCCTCGGTGTAGTGCCACATCCGGTCGCGGTTGACGTGCCGGGCGCCGGCCTTCTCCGCGATGCCGAGCATCAGGCCGTCGACGTGGGCGGGGACGCCGGAGAGCAGCTTCTCGGGCGGGGTGCCGAGGCGGGCGGGCCACTGGGCGCGGACCAGGTCGTGGTTGCCGCCGATGCCGCCGGTGGTGACGATCACCGCCTGGGCCCGCAGCTCGAAGGAGCCGGTGACGGCGCGGCTGCTGGCGGTGCCGCGCTCGGCGTCCGAGGGCTCCAGGACCTCGCCGGTGACCGTGTCGAGGGCGCCCGCGGTACGGCCGAGGGAGGTGACGCGGTGGCGGAAGCGGAAGGTGACGAGGCCACGGGCGACGCCCTCGCGGACCTTCGCCTCGAAGGGGGCGACGAGGCCGGGGCCCGTACCCCAGGTGATGTGGAAGCGGGGGACGGAGTTGCCGTGGCCGTTGGCGTCGTAGCCGCCGCGCTCGGCCCAGCCGACGACGGGGAAGAAGCGGATCCCGCGCGCGTGCAGCCAGGAACGCTTCTCGCCGGCGGCGAAGTCGACGTACGCCTCCGCCCAGCGGCGGGCCCACGCGTCCTCGGGCCGGTCGAAGCCGGCGGTGCCCATCCAGTCCTGGAGGGCGAGGTCGTGACTGTCCCGGACGCGCAGCCGGCGCTGTTCGGGCGAGTCGACGAGGAAGAGCCCGCCGAAGGACCAGTGGGCCTGGCCGCCGAGGGACTGTTCGGGCTCCTGGTCCAGGAGGATCACGGACCGGCCGGCGTCGACCAGTTCGGCGGTGGCGACGAGACCGGCGAGGCCGGCCCCGATCACGATCACATCGGCGTCGTAGGACATGGATCGCATCTTGGATACACGAATGTATCCAGTCAACCATTCGCACGGATCGAGGTGAGCGTCCGGCGCGAATCGAGGCGACCGCGCGTGCCGGACGCCTGCGCCGACGCCCCGCTCCCGTTTTCTAATGTCGAGCATTAATATGAATGTATGGCAAGGACGTCAGGACCCGAGACCCGGGACAAACTGATCCGCGCGGCCGAGGAGCTCTTCGCCGCCCAGGGCGTCGACGGCGCCCAGCTGCGGGACATCACCCGCGTCGCCGGACAGGCCAACCCGTCGGCCGTCCAGTACCACTTCGGCTCCCGCGCCGGGCTCCTCGACGCGGTCATGGCCGGCCGGCTGGCCCGTACCGAGCAGGTGCTCGTCTCCCTCGCGTACGACACGGAGGCAGGGGTACGGGAGCTGGTCGCGGCGCTCGTCACGGCCGAGGCCAGTGAGCTGCGGACCGAGCGCGGGTGCCGGTGTCTGCGGATCTCCGCGCAGCTCAGCCACGAGAGCGGCATCCGCTCCCGCACCCCGCACCCCACCCTGGCCGGCACCGCCTACTGGGGGCTGATCGAGCGCCTCGCCGACCGGCTGGCCGCCGACGGGCTGCCCGAGCCGCTGCTCCTGGAACGCGTGGACCTGGCGCTCACCGTGGTCGGCGCGGCGCTCGCCGACCGGGCGCGGCAGTACCTCGCCGGGGCGGAGCCGCTCACCGACGAGCCGCTCTTCCTCGCCGACCTCGTCGAGACCACCACCGCGCTCCTCCGGGCCGCACGGCCCGGGCGCGACCGAACCACCGAGCACCACCCCGAAAGGACCTCCCCATGAACGACCTCACCGGCAAGACCGTCCTCATCACCGGCGGCGCCCGCGGCCTGGGCGCGGAGGCGGCCCGTCAGGCCGTCGCCGCCGGGGCGAACGTGGTCGTGACCGACGTCCTCGACGAGGACGGCGCGGCCACCGCCGCGGCGCTCGGCGAGCGCGCCCGCTTCTTCCGCCACGACGTCACCTCCGAGGAGGAGTGGGCGGCGGCCGTCGCCTACGCGGTCGCCGAGTTCGGCGGGCTGCACGGCCTGGTGAACAACGCCGGCATCTCCACCGGCGCCCTCCTGGAGACCGAGAGCGTCGAGCACTTCCGCAAGGTCCTCGACATCAACCTCACCGGCGTCTTCATCGGCATGAAGGCCGCGATCCCGGCGATGAGGGAGGCCGGCAGCGGCTCCATCGTCAACATCTCCTCCGCGGCCGGCCTGATGGGCCTCGCGCTCACCGCCGGCTACGGCGCCTCCAAGTGGGGCGTGCGGGGGCTGACGAAGATCGGCGCGGTGGAGCTGGGCACCGCGAGGATCCGGGTCAACTCGGTCCACCCGGGCATGACCTACACGCCGATGACGGCCTCGGTCGGCATCCAGCGCGGGGAGGGCATGTACCCGAACACGCCGATGGGCCGGGTCGGCGAGGCCGACGAGATCGCCGGCGCGGTCGTCTTCCTGCTCTCGGACGCCGCGTCGTACGTGACGGGCGCCGAGCTCGCCGTGGACGGCGGCTGGACGACGGGCCCGACGGTCAAGTACGTCATGGGGCAGTGATCCCCGCCCGTCGCGGGGCGGTGGTTCCCGTGGTGCTTTCATGGGCTCATGAGCGCCGCTGAGGAAATGATCGACGTCGTCGACGAGGACGACCGGGTGATCGGACAGGCTCCGCGCGGTGAGGTGTACGCGCGGGGCCTGATCCATCGCTGCACCTTCATCCGGGTGCGGGACGCCGAGGGCCGGCTCTTCGTGCACCGCAGGACGCCGACGAAGCTGGTGTACCCATCGATGTACGACCTGTTCGTCGGCGGCGTGGTCGGCGCCGGCGAGTCCTACGAGGACGCCGCGCTGCGCGAGGCCGAGGAGGAGCTGGGAGTCTCCGGGCTCCCCCGGCCCGACTTCCTCTTCAGGTTCCTGTACGACTCCGGGGGCGTCGCCGGGAAGTGGTGGTCGTCCGTGTACGAGGTCCGCTGCGACCTGCCGGTGCGGCCGCAGGCGGAGGAGGTCGCCTGGCACGCCTTCCTGACCGGGGAGGAGCTGCGCGAGCGGCTGCCCGGCGCGCCCGGGGCCTGGGAGTGGGTGCCGGACGGGCTCGCGGCGTACGAGCGACTGGTGGCGGACGAGAGCCGGTGACGGCGGGCCGTTAGGGTGCCGGGGTGAGTCGATTCGTACAGAGCCTGCGGCTGTGGTTCGCGCCGCGGCGGATCCGGGACGAGGGCGAAACCCCCGACTACCGCTTCTCCCTCGCCAACGAGCGGACCTTCCTCGCCTGGATCCGGACGGCCCTCGCGCTCATCGGCGGCGGTTTCGCCGTCGACCAGTTCCTGCCGGACCTGCGCTGGGCGGTCCGGGTCGGGCTCTCGCTCGCCCTGCTGGCCGCCGGAGTGCTGTGCGCGCTGCGCGCGGTGAACCACTGGATCCGCTGCGAACGGGCCATGCGCCGGGGCGAGGACCTGCCGGTCTCCCGCTTCCCCACCGTCCTGAGCCTCACCGTGGCCGTGGTGGCCGTCGCCATGGTCGTCCTCGTGGTCGTCGGCCGGGCCGGCTAGTGGGCGGCGCCGCGCCCGGGTCCGGCTCCGGCCGCGAGTCCTCCGGGTCCGGGTCCGGAGCCTCCGGCGGCGAGGCCCGCGATCCCGGGCTCCAGCCGGAGCGGACCCGGCTCGCCTGGCGGCGGACGACCCTGTCCTGGACGGTCGTGGCGGTGCTCGGCGTCAAGCTCGCCCTGATGGACGACGCCACCGCCGCGGGCGTGACCGGCCTCGCCCTCGCCGCGCTGCTGTGGATCGGCTTCCTGGCCGTCACCCACCGGCGGATCCGCTCCCTGGACACCGCCCGGCCACAGGTCCTGTCGACCCGGGGCGCGCTGCTGGCCGCGGGGTGCACCGTGGCGTTGGCGGTGTGCGGGGCGGTGCTGATCTGGTGATCCGATCTCCTGGATCCAGCAGATCGGATCCAGGAGGCCGGATCCAGGAGGCCGGATCCAGGAGGCCGGATCCAACAGTTCCAAGAGGCTGGATCCAACCTCCTGGATCCGGGAGATCGGATCCAGGAGATCGGATCCGGGACGTTGGATCCAAGAGGCTGGATGTTGGATCCAGCATCCGGTCAGGCCTCGCCCCGGCTACGGCACCGTGACCACGACCTTGCCCTGGAGGCCCCCCTCGGCGTTGGCGCGCTGGGCGTCGGCGGCGCGTTCCAGGGGGAAGGTCTTCGCCACGCGGACGTCCAGGACTCCTTCGTCGGCGAGGTCGGCCAGCGCGGCGAGGTCGGTGGCGTCCGGGCGGACCCAGAAGTAGCGGCCGCCGAGCGCGAGGGCCTCGCCGTCGGCGATGGAGGCGAGGCGGCCGCCGGGGGCGAGGAGCTTGGCCGCGTGCTGGAGGAAGGGTCCGCCGAGGGTGTCCAGAAGGGCGTCGACGCCTTGGGGGGCGAGTTCCCGGACCTGGTGGGCGAAGGTCCGCTCGTCGAAGAGGACGGGCTCGGCGCCGAGTTCCCTCACCCGGTCCACGCCGGACTCGCGGACCGCGCCCAGGACGCGGCAGCCGAGGTGCCGGGCGATCTGGACGGCCATCGAGCCGACCCCGCCGCCCGCGGCGAGTACCAGGACCGTCTCCCCCGACCGTACCGACAGCGCCGTGTGCAGGGCCTGGTAGGCGGTGAGCCCCACCAGGGGCAGACCCGCGGCCTCCTCGAAGGAGCAGGAGCGGGGCTTGCGGGCGAGGGTGCGGACGGGGGCGGCGACGTACTCGGCGAAGGTGCCGTGGGCGAGGAAGTCCTCCCGGACGTACCCCATGACCTCGTCGCCCTCCGCCCACTCGGTGACGGAGACGCCGGGCCGGACGACGACGCCGGAGACGTCCCAGCCGGGGACGACGGGGAAGACGGCGTCGACCATCCCGTCGAGGTAGCCGGCCTGGGCCTTCCAGTCGACCGGGTTGACCGCCGCGGCCTTCACCCGGACCAGGACCTCGTCGGGCCCCACCTTCGGGTCGGGCAGCTCGCCGTACTCCAGGACCTCGGGGCCGCCGTAGCGGCGGTAGCTGATGGCCTTCATGGCACCGACCCTCGGTGCGGGCGGGGTGCTCCGCAAGCCGGGCGGGGCCGCGGGGGAACGGGAGGAGGGAGGGCGGTCGCCGGGAAAGCGCCCCGGGGAAGGCCCGTCGGTGGCAGGCTTCCGCTGATCGGTCGATCTTGTACCGCCGTGCCGATCCCGTCGAATCCCGTCCATCACGTCCATCCCGTCGATCCCGTCGATCCCGTCGATCCCGTCGAATACGTCTCCCGGGGGAGCCCTGTGCCTGCCACCGACCCGTACGTGGTCACGCTCGCGCCGCACGTCCACGCCTATGTCCAGCCCGACGGCGGCTGGTGTCTGAACAACGCCGGTTTCCTCGGCGACGCGGGCGAGTCCCTGCTCGTCGACACCACCGCCACCGAGCGGCGCGCCCTGTCGCTGCGCGAGGCGGTGCTCGCCGAAGGGCTGCCGCTGCCGCGCACGATCGTGAACACCCACCACCACGGCGACCACACCTACGGCAACGGCGTGTTCCGGCCGGAGGCGCGGATCGTCGGGCACGAGAACTGCCGGACCGAGCAGCTGGCCGCGGGACACCAGCTGCACCTGCTGTGGCCGCAGAACGACTTCGGCCGGGTCGAGATCACGCCGCCCGACCTGACGTACCGCGACCGGCTGACCCTGTACGCGGGCGGCATCGAGGTGCGGGTGCTGCACCCGGGTCCGGCGCACACGACCGGCGACTCGATCGTGCACCTGCCGGAGCAGGGCGTGGTCTTCACCGGGGACCTGGTCTTCCAGGGCGGCACCCCGTTCGTGCCGATGGGCACGGTGTCCGGTTCGCTGCGCGCGATCGACGTGCTGCGGTCGCTGGACGCGGAGCGGGTGGTGCCGGGACACGGGCCGGTGACGGACCCGGGCGCGTACGAGGCCACCGAGCGCTATCTGCGGTGGGTCCTGGACCTGGCCGGCGAGGGGCGGGCCAAGGGCGATCCGCCGCTGGAGACCGCGCGGCGGGCGGACCTGGGCGAGTTCGCCGGGTGGCGGGAGAGCGAGCGGCTGGTGGCCAATCTGCACCGGGCGTACGCGGAGCTGGACGGGCTCCCCGAGGGGCACCCGCTCGACCCCGCGGCCGTCTTCGGCGACATGGCGGCGATGAACGGCGGGGTACCGGTGGCCTGCCACGCCTGAGCGCGGCAGAGGCAGCGACAGCGGGCGGGCACGCGCGCGTGGGGAGGGCCGGACGACTTCCGGCCCTCCCCGTGGCCGTTTCGGGGGGTTCCTCTGGACGACATACCGACTGGTCGGTCATCATGAACGCCGACCGACCGACCCACCGGAGGTACGCCCGATGAGCCACGCCGCCCCGCCACCCGGCCTCGACCCCGAGCGCCTGCGCCACCATCTGGACCGCGAGCGGCCGGGGCTGGTCGCCGGACCCCTCGAAGCCCGGCTGATCGAGGGCGGCCGCTCCAACCTCACGTACGTCGTCACCGACGGCACCGGCCGCTGGGTGGTGCGCCGCCCCCCGCTCGGGCACGTGCTGGCCACCGCGCACGACATGAAGCGCGAGCACCGGGTGATCAGCGCCCTCGGCGGGACCTCGGTGCCGGTGCCGGGCACGGTGCTGCTGTGCGAGGACGAGGAGGTGCTCGGCGCGCCCTTCTACGTGATGGAGTTCGTCGAGGGGACCCCGTACCGCTCCGCCTCCCAGCTGGCGCCGCTGGGCCCGGAGCGCACCCGGGCCGCCGTCCTCGGCCTGGTCGACACCCTGGTCGACCTGCACGCGGTGGAACCGGAGGCCGTCGGGCTCGGCGACTTCGGCCGCCCGGAGGGCTTCCTCGACCGGCAGCTGCGCCGCTGGGGCAAGCAGCTCGTCGCCTCCCGGGGCCGTGAGCTGCCCGGCATCGAGGAGCTGCACGCCGCCCTCGGCCGCGCGCTGCCCGACTCTCCCCCTCGCTCCGCCGGGGGGACCCCCACCGCGCCCACCGTGGTGCACGGCGACTACCGGCTCGACAACGCCCTCGTCGGGGCGGACGACCGGATCACCGCCGTCCTCGACTGGGAGATGTCCACGCTCGGCGACCCGCTGACCGACCTGGGCCTCCTGGTGATGTACAGCACCCCGCTGGACCTGCCGGGCTCGCCGATCTCGACCACCGCGACCGCCGCCGGCCACCCCGCCGCCGCCGAGCTCGTCGAGCGGTACGCCGCCCGCTCCGGCCGGGACGTCTCCGCCCTCTCCTGGTACACGGCCTTCGCCTGGTTCAAGCTCGCCGTGATCCTGGAGGGCATCCACTACCGCTACACCCTCGGGCAGACCGTCGGCGCCGGCTTCGACCGCATCGGCGACCTCGTCCCCGTCTTCATCGAGCACGGCCTGACCACCCTTCAGGAGGGCTGACCCGCCATGGACTTCTCCTACGACGCCCGCACCGAGGAGCTGCGCACCCGGCTCCTCGCCTTCATGGACGAGCACGTGTACCCCGCCGAGGCCGTCGCCGAGGAGCAGCGGGCCGCGCTCGCCTCCCCGTGGGACGAGCCGCCGGTGGTGGCGGAGCTGAAGGCCGAGGCCAAGCGGCAGGGCCTGTGGAACCTGTTCCTGCCCGACGAGGAGTACGGTGCCGGGCTGACGAACCTCCAGTACGCCCCGCTCGCCGAGATCACCGGCCGCAGCCCGCAGCTCGCCCCCACCGCCCTCAACTGCGCGGCCCCGGACACCGGGAACATGGAGCTGCTCGCCCAGTTCGCCGACGAGGCGCAGAAGAAGCAGTGGCTGGATCCGCTGCTCGCGGGCGAGATCCGGTCCGCCTTCGCGATGACCGAGCCCGAGGTGGCCTCCTCCGACGCGACCAACATCGAGACCCGGATCCGGCGGGACGGGGACTCGTACGTGATCGACGGGCGCAAGTGGTACATCTCCGGGGCGATGAATCCCGACTGCAAGGTCTTCATCGTGATGGGCAAGACCGATCCGGACGGGTCGGACCTCCGCCGCCAGCAGTCGATGATCCTCGTGCCGCGCGACACCCCGGGCGTCCACGTGCGCCGGGCGATGCGGGTGTACGGCTACGAGGACCACTACCACGGCGGCCATGCCGAGGTCGTCTTCGAGGACGTGCGGGTCCCCGCCGCGAACCTGATCGGCGAGGAGGGCGGCGGCTTCGCCATCGCCCAGGCCCGGCTCGGCCCGGGCCGCATCCACCACTGCATGCGGCTGATCGGCATGGCCGAGCGGGCGGTGGAGCTGACCTGCCGGCGGGCCGTCTCCCGTACCGCCTTCGGCAAGACGCTCGCCCAGCAGGGCGTGGTGCAGAACTGGATCGCGGACGCCCGGGTGACGATCGAGCAGCTGCGGCTGCTCGTCCTCAAGACGGCCTGGCTGATGGACACCGTCGGCAACAAGGGCGCCCACACCGAGATCCAGGCCATCAAGATCGCCACCCCGCGCGCGGTGGTGGACATCATCGACAAGGCGGTGCAGGCGCACGGCGCGGGCGGCGTCTCGCAGGACTTCCCGCTCGCCGAGCTGTGGGCGGCGGCGCGGACCCTGCGGCTCGCGGACGGGCCCGACGAGGTGCACCAGCGGTCGCTGGCCCGCCGCGAGCTGAAGCGCTACCTCTGACGGCTCACGGGCGCAGGGCCCGCAGCAGGAGGTCGGCCAGGTGGTCGGCGACCTGCTGCGGGGTCAGCGGCCCGTCCGGGCGGTACCACGTGGACAGGTGGTGCACGGAGCCGAAGTGGTAGTCCACGACGAGGTCGGCGGGCGTGGCGGAGGAGAAGACGCCCGCCCGCTGGCCTTCCTCCACGAGGGCGCGGAAGCGCTCGTGGTAGCGGCGGCGCTCGGCACGGACCTGCTTGTTCTTCTCGGGGCTCAGGTGGTGCATGGAGCGGAAGAAGATCGAGGCGTCGTCGAGGTTCTCGATGGTGGTGACGACGACGTCGGCGGCGGCGGAGCGCAGCCGCTCCTCGACGGGCGCGTCGGAGCCGGCGAAGTCGTCGAGCCGCTCCTGCTGGAGCCGGAGCACGCGCGCGTAGACCTCCTGGAGGAGGTCCTCCTTGGATCCGAAGTAGTGGTAGAGGGCGCCCTTGGTGACGCCCGCCGCCTCGACGATCTCCTGTACGGAGGTACGGTCGTAGCCCTGCTCGGCGAAGAGCCGGGTGGCGGCGGCGAGGAGCCTCTGGGGGACGGGAGAACCGTCCCCGTCCGTCGTCCTGGCCATGCCCCGCCGCCTTCCGGTCCGCTGCCCCGTCCCTGGTGTACGGGGTCTGTCGTCGGTAGATCTTCCCATCCGTCGCCGGGTGCGCTATCGCGCGCCCGCCTCCCACTGCCGCTGGAGCTTGTTCATGCCGCCGAGCCAGCGCTCGGGGTCCTCGGCGCGGTTCCGGTAGAAGTCGGCGACCTCCGGGTGCGGCAGGACGAGGAAGCGGTCCTCCGCGATGGCGTCGAGGAGGGCGCCGGCGACGGTCTCGGGCTCGATGGCCGTGGGGACGAGGACGAGGTCGCCGGCCGAGCCGGTGGCGGCGAGCATGTCGGTGCGCACGCCCTGGGGGCAGATGGCGTGCACCTTGAGGCCGCGGTGGCGGTAGGTGAGGGAGAGCCACTCGGCGAAGGCGAAGGCGCCGTGCTTGGAGACGCTGTAGGGGGCCGCGCCGATCATAGTGAGCAGGCCGGCGGCGGAGACGGTGGAGACGAAGCGGCCGGTGCCGCGCTCCAGCCAGTCGGGGAGCAGGGCGCGGGCCGCGCGGACGTGGGCCATGACGTTGACGTCCCAGGCGGCCGCCCAGACGGCCTCGTCGGCGAAGGCGTCGCCGCCGGAGGCGAGTCCGGCGTTGGCGCACCAGACGTCGACGGTGCCGCCGAGTGCCTCGCGGGCCTCGTCGACGATCGCGGAGGCGTCGCCGGGGACGGCGAGCGCGCCGATCTCGTCGGCGACGGCCTTGGCGCGGGCCGGGTCGAGGTCGTTGACGACGACGCGGGCGCCTTCGGCGGCGAAGCGCCGGGCGAGGGCGGCACCGATGCCGCCGCCCGCTCCGGTGACGACGACGCCGGCGCCCCTGAGCTCGTGCGTGCCCGCGTTCATGGACCCCTCCAGGTGGTTCGGTGCGGTTCGTGCGATTCCCCTGACAGCGGGCAGACTAACCGGTCGGTATGGAGGGGTGGAAGACCTGGTTCCTTCGGCGGACGCCTTCCGCACGCCTCGTTCCCCCACGCCGTCAGGAGCGCTAGCCTGCGTGCCCATGTCACGCATGAGGCGGGAGCACGCGATGAGGCGGGAGCACGCATGAAGCGGACGAGACTGTCGCGCCGGGGTCTGCTGGCCGCCGGCGGGGCGCTGGCCGCCGCGACGGCCACGCCGGCCGCGGCCGCCCCCGGGCGGGGCCACGCGCGCGTACGGACCGGATTCGAGCGGCTCGCGGCGGACGGGTACGCCCTCCTGGCCGGCGAACGGGTCGGCGTCGTCACCAACCCGACCGGGATCACCGCCGACGCCCGCCACCTGGTGGACGTCATGCACGCCGACGAACGGGTCGACCTGATCGCCGTGTTCGGGCCCGAACACGGCTTCCGGGGCACGGCGCAGGCGGGCGGCTCCGAGGGCCGGTACGACGACCCGGCGACCGGACTGCCCGTCTACGACACGTACCTGAAGAGCGGCCGGCCGCTCGCGGACGTCTTCACGGCCTCCGGCGTCGACACCGTCGTCTTCGACATCCAGGACGCGGGCGCCCGCTTCTACACGTACATCTGGACGCTGTACGACTGCATGGTGGCGGCGGAGCTGGCCGGGAAGCGGTTCGTGGTCCTGGACCGGCCGAACCCGGTGAGCGGCCGGGCGGCCCTCGGCCCCGTCCTGGACCGGGCCTTCGCGACCTTCGTGGGCCGCGAGCCGATCGCCCAGGCGCACGGGATGACCGTGGCCGAGCTGGCGCTCCTGTTCAACGCCGAGTTCCTGACCCGGCCGGTGGAGCTGGAGACGGTCTCCATGACGGGGTGGCGGCGGTCGGACTTCTTCGACGCCACGGGGCTGCCGTGGGTGCCGCCGAGCCCCAACATGCCGACACCGGAGACCGCGCTCGTCTACTCCGGCACCTGCCTCTTCGAGGGCACCAACCTCTCCGAGGGCCGGGGCACCACCCGCCCCTTCGAACTCCTCGGCGCGGAGGGCGTCGACCGCCGCTGGGCGGAGGCGGCGAACGCACTGGAGCTGCCCGGGGTCCGCTTCCGCGAGGCCTACTTCGCGCCGACCTTCTCGAAGTTCCAGGGCCGCACGGTCGGCGGCGTGCAGCTGCACGTCCACGACCGGGAGGCCTTCGACCCGGTACGCGCCGGGATCGCGCTCCTGGTCACCGCCCGCGCCTCCTGGTCCGGCTTCGCCTGGCGGCCCGACCACTGGATCGACAAGCTCACCGGCTCCACCCGCGTCCGCACCCTCGTCGACGCCGGCGCCGCCACCGACGAGATCGTGGCCGCCTGGTCCGAGGACCTGACCGCCTTCCGCGCGGTCCGGAGGGAGCACCTGCTGTACCGGTGACGGGTGGGGCTGTCCCCCCGGCGGAGACGGGGGAGGCCGGGATGGGCCCGAGGGAGCCGCGGCGGAGAGGCTGGCGCCATGAAGCTCTCCTTACTCGGCCGCCTGCCCGTCGTGGGGCTCCTCACGGCCCTCTGCCTCGCCGCCGCCGTCCCCGGCGCCGCCGCGACCGTACGCGGGGCGCCGGGCGCCGACGACCTCGGATCCCGTCACATTGGATCCAGTGAAGTCCCCTCCGACCCCGTCCTGCGTGAACTCGCCCGCTCCGCCTCGCCGCTGGACGACACCCGGGCCCTCGACCGGATCGTCGGCCGGGCCGAGGTCGTCGGCGTCGGCGAGGCCACCCACAGTTCGGGCGAGTTCTTCGCCGCGAAGCACCGGATCTTCGAGCACCTCGTGGAGGAGCGCGGGTTCACCACCTTCGCGCTGGAGGCCAACTGGTCCACGGGGCTGCTCGTCGACCGGTGGGTGACGACCGGCGAGGGCGACATCGAGCGGATCATGCGCGACGAGTTCCAGGAGTCGTACCGGCTCTGGAACACCGAGGAGTACCTCGACCTCTTCCGCTGGATGCGCCGCCACAACGTGGAGCACCCGGAGCGGCAGGTCCGCTTCATGGGCAACGACCTCGGGTACGCGGGGCCGAACCTGTTCGACACCGTCACCGCGTACGTCGGCCGTCACCACCCCGGGCTCCTCCCCCGCTTCCGGGAGCTCTACCGGGACTCCCGCCCCACGGGCGAGGTCGAGGCGTGGATGACCGGCTACCTGAACAAGCCGCTCGCCGAACGACGGCGGATGTCCGAGGAGGTGAACCGGGCGCTGGCCCTCCTGGAGCGCCAGAGGCCCGGCACCCGCGCGGGCGCGGGCGAGGAACACCGGTGGGCGGTGCAGCACGCCCGGGCCGTCGCGCAGGTCGGCACCGAGTTCGCCCATGACTTCGCCACCCCCGAGGGGCTCGCGGCGGCCATGCTCTACCGCGACCGGACCATGGCCGGGAACACCGTGTGGTGGCAGCGGGCGACGGGCCACCGGATGGTCCTGTCGGCGCACAACGGGCACGTGGCGTACGAGACCTTCACACCCGGCCAGTACCCGCGCACCCAGGGGGCGTTCCTGCGGGACCTGCTCGGCCGGGGGTACGTGACGATCGGCGCGTCCTTCGGGCAGGGGTCCTTCAACGCCCACGACACGGGCACGCCCGGGGAGCCGCTGCGGGTGTTCACCGTCGGCCCCCAGGCGCCGGGCGGCGCCGCGCACACCCTCGACCGGGTCGCCGGCGAGCCCTACCTGCTGGATCTGCGGCGGACCGGGCCGGCGGCGCGGGCCTGGCTGGCGGAGCCCCGGGAGGTCCGGCACATCGGCACCGCCTACCCGTGGCCGGGCACGACGCCCGCCGTGCGGCTGCCCGGCGCGTACGACGGACTGATCCACTTCCCGGTCGTCACGGCGGCCCGGCTGCGCTGAGGCACGAACTGCCCGAAGAGGTCTGGGAACAGCCGGATTCGGGCATGCTGCCCAGGGGCCGCGGGACGCGTCCCCTGGGCGCTTCCTCGACGGGGAGGGACGGGCGGGCCGTGAGCGGGATGAGTGTGGATCCGTACCGGGAGATCGGATTCGACAAGGACGGGGACGGGCCCGCCGGGCAGGCCGCCGACCTGGTCGGGCTTGCGCGGCGCGGGGTGACGGACCTGGTGGTGTTCGCCCACGGGTGGAACAACTCCCCGTCCGGTGCGACGCGGTTGTACTCGGACTTCTTCGCGCCGTTCCCGGAGCTGCTGGCGCCGGGCGTGGAGGCGGGGTACGCGGGCGTGGTCTGGCCCTCGATGATGTTCACGGACGAGCCGGTGCCGGACTTCCGGGCGCTGGTGACGACGCTCCCGGAGAAGGAGCGGGCGATCGAGCGGCTCACCGAGCTGCTGGAGCTGGCGCCGCCCGAGGAAGCCGCGTTCGCCGAGTTCGGGGCGCTGCTGCGGGAGCTGGCGGACGTCGGCGGGACGGCGTCGCTCGGCGTCGGCGGGGAGGCCGTGGGCTCGGGCGAGGACATACCGGCGTTCCTGACGGCGGATCCGATGGAGACGTGCGCCCTGTTCGCGGACGCGGCGGAGGTCGCCATGGGTGCGGCCGCCTCCTCGGAGGCCCTGTTCGGCGACGGGCCGGGGCGGCTCTGGAAGGGCGGCCGGGAGGCGCTGCGGCAGACCACGTACTACGTGATGAAGCGGCGGGCGGGGCACGTGGGCGAGCGCGGGCTCGGGCCGCTGCTGGCGGAGGTGGCGCGGGCCGCGCCGGGGTTGCGGGTGCACCTCGTGGGGCACAGCATGGGCGCCCGGCTCGTGGCGTACGCGCTGCGCGGGCTGCCGGGGGCGCTGCGCCCGGTCAGGTCGATGACGCTGCTCCAGGGGGCGTTCTCGCACTACGCGTTCGCGGCCCGGCTGCCGCACGAACCCGACCGGTCGGGCGCGCTGAGGGACATGCAGCTGCGGGTGCGGGGGCCGGTGGTGGCCTGTCACTCGCGCCACGACACCGCGCTCGGCGTCCTCTACCCGCTGGCCTCCCGCGCGGCCCGTGACTCGGCGTCCCTGACGGGGCCGCTCGGGCGGATCGTGGCGCGCGACCCCCGGTGGGGTGCGATCGGCTGGGACGGCGTCCAAGGCGTGCCGGGGGCGCCGCGGCGGACGCTCGCGACGGTGCTGCGGGACGGGGTCCCGGCCTCGGGCTGCGTGAGCGTGGACACGGCGGAGGCGGTCCGCTCGCACAGCGACGTCCGACGGCCGGAGCTGGCCCGGGTGGTGGTGTCGGCGGCCCGGATCGGCCGTCTTTGAACCGCCCCCGCTGACCTGCGCGGATGCTGCCGAGCACACCTTCGGGGCGGCTGCGCGCGAGTGGCGTCTTCTCGCCACGTCGCGCGCGTTCGGCGTTCGGGCGGAACACGGCGGCGCCGCCGTTCGTCCCTCTGGTACCGCGGATGCGCGGCGACCAGCGACGGAGGTGGCGAGCGATGGCCGGTTTCCGGAGTCTCGCGAGACAGGTGCGTGATCAGGGCTGCGACACGGCACTGCGCAGGTACTCGCTGCGCAAGTGCCTGGAGCGGTTCGCTCCCTACGGGCACCGGGCGACCTGGGACCACCTGTGCCGCAGGCACGGGTTCGGACCCGACGACCGGGAGCTCGATCCGGTGCGGCTGGTGGCCGCCCTGGAGGAGCTGGAGGAGGCGCGGGCGGTCTGGCTGGCGTACGAGGCGGAGTTCGCCGCCCGGCGCCGGCGCGAGAAGCACGGCGGGCTGCGCGCCCTGGGGGCGCTGGACGACTGGCACCGGGACGTGTGGGGCGGCAACGGCGTGGTGCGGTGCGGCGATCCGGCCGTCCATCCGACGGACCCGCTGCCGCAGGTGGTGCGGCGCCTCGTGACCGCCCTGGAGCACGGACCGGGCGAGGCGTGCCCGGTGTGCGCGGGCACCCGGCTCGCCTGGGCCGACGGCCCCGGGGACCCGGAGTGGTACGGCCCGGTGTGCGCGGACTGCGGTGTCGAGGTGCCGCGCGCGGTCCTGACCCCCGGCGCCCTGGCCCGCGCCCGGGAGATACGCAGCCGCCCCCTGGTCCCGGCGGCGTGACACGGCCGTCGACGAGGGCGGAGGGCCTGGGGGTTCCGGTGCTCCAGGCGGCGCTGAACGGCACGTGGGGGGCCGGGGAGTCGGCGGTGGTGCCGCGTGATCCGGCCGGGTTCGCCCGGGCCGCGGCGGACGCGGTGGCGGCGGGCGCGGGCGAGGTGCGGATCCGGCCCCGGACGCCCTGCGGCGGCCGTTCGCTCTCGCCCCGGGTGGTGGGACCCGCGCTGACGGCCGTACGGGGAGCCGTCCGCGTACCGGTGACCGTGGCGGCGGACGCGTGGGCCGAGCCCGATCCGGAGCGGCGGGTCGCGCGGATCCGGTCCGGGGAGACGCTTCCGGACCTGGCGTGGGTGGCCTGGCACGAGCCGGGCGCCGAGGAGACCGCGGCGGCGCTGCCGGCGCGCGGGGTGGCCGTGGAGGCGGGGCTGCGGTCCGGCACGGCGGGCCCGTCCCTCTTCGCCCGCTCCCCGTCGGCGGACCGGGTGCGGCGGATCGTGGCGGAGGCACCGGCGCCGGACGGGACCGTGGAGGGCTGGGCCCGGGTGCTCGCGGAGGGTTCCGCCGGGGTGCCCGTCCTGCTGTACGGGACGGGGGCGGCGGCCCGGCCGGTGCTGCGGCTGGCCCGGCGGCTCGGTCTGGCCGGGCGGATCGGCCTGGAGGACACGCTGTTCCTCCCGGACGGCGCCCGCGCCCGCTCCACGGCGGAGCAGGTACGGGCCGCCGCGAAGGACACCGCCTAGGAGTCCCGGTCCTCGCGGCGTACGGGCAGCAGGCGGGAGCCGGCCATGCGCTCGCCGACGACGTCGTCGGGGTTGGAGAGCACGCAGGTCTCCAGGGAGAGGCAGCCGCAGCCGATGCAGTCCGACAGATGGTCGCGGAGCCGGCCGAGCCGCGTGATGCGGTCGTCGAGTTCGGTGCGCCAGGCGGCGGAGAGCCGGGACCAGTCCTCGCGGGTCGGGGTGCGCTCCTCGGGCAGTTCGGCGAGGGCATCGCGGATGGTGGCGAGCGGGATGCCGACGCGCTGGGCGGCGCGGATGAAGGCGACCCGGCGCAGGGCGTCGCGACCGTAGCGGCGCTGGTTTCCGGCGGTGCGGCGGCTGCCGATGAGTCCCTTGGCCTCGTAGAAGTGGAGGGCGGAGACGGCGGCACCGCTGCGGGCGGAGAGCTGACCGACGGTGAGCTCGTGGATCTTCTCGGGAATCTGCGGCACCCCTCGAACCCTACTGGTCCGTCGCCACCGGTCCGTTGACATGGCGCCCCTCACCCCACATGCTGAGCAAGCGCTTAGACACAGACCGTTTGGTATGTCGTACGAGAAGGGACCGGGTACATGGCCGAGCCGAGGATCTTCACTTCCGCCGGGGAACTGCGCGCGGGGGTCGGCGAGCAGCTGGGGCACAGCGACTGGCTGGAGATCGACCAGAAGCGGATCGACCTCTTCGCCGACGCCACCGGCGACCACCAGTGGATCCACGTGGACCCCGAGCGCGCCGCCGGGGGCCCCTTCGGTTCGACGATCGCGCACGGCTACCTCACCCTCTCGCTGCTGCCGCTGTTCGTGCCGCAGGTGCTGCGGGTCGAGGGCATGAAGATGGGCCTGAACTACGGCACGGAGAAGGTGCGCTTCCCCGCGCCGGTGCCGGTCGGCTCGCGGCTGCGCGCCACGGCGGTGCTGACGAAGGTGGAGGAGGCGGGCGGCGGCGTGCAGGTCACCGCGAAGGTGACCGTGGAACGCGAGGGCGGCGACAAGCCGGTGTGCGTCGCCGAGTCGGTCTCGCGCTACTACTTCTGAGCCGGTCAGGGGCCGGGGCGGCCGATCCCGTCAGCGGTGGCCCACCATGCGGAGCACGAGGTCGGCGTAGAGCGCGCCGACCTCGTCGGGCGTCCGGCGGCCCTCGGGGTTGAACCAGCGGGCGACGTCGATGCAGAGCGAGAGGACGGCGACGGTGGTGCCGGCCACGTCGGCCTGGTCGAACTCGCCGGCCGCCACGCCCTGCTCGATGATCCGGCGCACGCTCGCGTCGGTCTCCCGGCGCAGCTCCACGATCTCGGCGCGGTGCTCGGGGCCGAGCGCGTCGAGCTCGTACTGGACGACCCGGGCGGTGGTGTGGTGCTCGGCGTGCCAGCGGACGAAGGAGCGCACGGCGTCGGCGAGCCGCTCGGACGCGGCGCCGCCGCCGGACTCGGCGGCCCGGAGGATCTCCAGCGCCTTGTCGTGACCGATGCGGCTGATCCGGTGGAGCAGCTCTTCCTTGGTCTTGTAGTGGATGTAGAGCGCGGCCGGGCTCATGCCGGCCCGCCCGGCGATGTCCCGGGTGGTGGTGGCGTGGTAGCCGCGTTCGGCGAAGGCCTCGACGGCCGCGACCAGCAGCCTCCGGGCGGCCTCGGGCGTGACCTCGCCCCAGGGCACGTCCTCGCCCTCGGGCGTCTGCTCCGCCGCGCTCATCCCACACTCCTCCTCGGACCGGTCAGGACGAACACCATACAACGAAGCTGAGCAAGCGCTTAGAGCCGTCCGCGCTCCGGCGGCCGCTCAGAGCTTCTGCTGGAAGGGGTCGTGCTCGGCGAGGAGCTTCTCCAGACGGGCCTGGTCGACCCGGCTGACGATCCGGTCCGACTCCTGCCGGTCGCGGACCACCTTGGCGAGGGTGAAGGCCGAGGTGGTGAGGTAGAGGACGGAGACCGCGAGGAAGGCGCGCACCCAGGCGCTGGCCTCCAGCTGGTAGATCCCGATGGCGACGGCCGCGAGGGCGATCGCGAAGGAGATGACGGCCTGGGCGTGGTAGGCGTTGGTGTTCTGCTGCTTGACCTGTGACTCGCTCATGAGGAGAGCTTCCGGCGGATGTGGCGGGCGCCACATCCGCACGGATACTCAGGGCCGGCTGGGGTCCGGGGCTCAGAAGGCGGAGACGCCGGTGAGCGACCGCCCGATGATGAGCTTCTGGATCTGGCTGGTGCCCTCGTAGAGGGTCATCACCCGGGCGTCGCGGAGCAGCTTGCCGACGGGGTACTCGTCGATGTAGCCGTAGCCGCCGAAGACCTGGAGGGCGTTGTTGGCGCAGCGCACGGCGGCCTCGGAGGCGTACAGCTTGGCCTTCGAGGCGGCGGTGGCGAAGTCCTCGCCGCGGTCGACGAGGTCGGCGACCCGCCAGGTCAGCAGCCGGGCCGCGTCCACGTCGACGGAGATGTCGCTGAGGAGTTCCTGGACGAGCTGGTACGAGGCGATGGGCCGGCCGAACTGCGCGCGCTCCCCCGCGTAGCGGACGGCGGCGTCGAGGGCGGCCTGGGCGATGCCGACGCAGCCGGCGGCGACCGACATCCGGCCCTTGGCGAGGGCGGACATGGCGACGGCGAAGCCCTTGCCCTCCGGGCCGAGCATGGCGGAGGCCGGGACGCGCACGCCCTCCAGGACGAGTTCGGCGGTGGCCTGGCCGCGCAGCCCGAGCTTGCCGTGGACGGCGCGGCGGGTGAGGCCGGGCGTGTCGGCGGGGACGAGGAAGGCGGAGACGCCCCGGTGGCCGGGGGTGTCGTTCGTCCGCGCGAAGAGCAGGACGACGTCGGCCCAGGTGCCGTTGGTGATGAACATCTTGGTGCCGTCGATGACGTAGTCGCCGCCGTCGCGCACGGCCCGGGTGGTCAGGTTCCCCGCGTCGGAGCCGGTGCCGGGCTCGGTGAGGCCGAAGCAGCCGAGGGCATCGCCCGAGGCGAGCCGGGGCAGCCAGGCGCGCTTCTGCTCCTCGGTGCCCCAGGTGGCGAGGGTCTTGGCCACCAGGCCGAGGGAGACGGAGACGATCCCGCGCACGGAGGAGTCGCCGCGCCCCAGCTCCTCGGTGACGAGGCAGTACGCGAGGTGGTCGCCGCCCGATCCGCCGTACTCCTCGGAGATGGTGAGCCCGAGGAAGCCGACGGCGCCGAGCTTCTTCACGATGCCCCGGTCCACCTCCTCCGCGCGGTCCCACGCGGCGGCGTGCGGGGTGACCTCGCGGGCGACGAAGTCCTCGGCGAGCCGGCGTACGTCCTGCTGCTCCTCGCTCAGCGCCAGATCCACGGTGCCACCTCACCCATCCCTTTAATTACCACTGCTAGTTTTATTGGTGCGGCCTACTATGTGCGCCATGGCCCGACCGCGCAAGCCCCTGCTCAGCCGAGACCGCATCGTCGAGAAGGCGGGCGAGCTCGTGGACGCGGAGGGCCTGGCCGCCCTCTCGACCCGGCGGCTCGCGGCGGAGCTCGGCGTGAGCGGGCCCTCGCTCTACAACCACTTCCGCACCAAGGACGAGATCCTGGACGCGGTCGCGGACGCGGTGAGCGCCAAGATCGACCTGTCGATGTTCGCGCCGGACGACCCGCGCGACTGGCGCACCGCCCTGCACGACTGGGCGCTCTCCTACCGGGCCGCCCTCGCCGACCACCCGCACATCGTGCCGGTCCTGGCCCAGGGCCCCGGCCGCCGCCCGGCGGGCCTCAAGGTCGCCGACGCGGTCTTCGGCGCCATGGTCAGGGCCGGCTGGCCGCCCGCCCAGGCCACCCACATCGGCGCCCTGATGCGGTACTTCGTCACCGGCTCGGCCCTCGGCTCCTTCGCCCGCGGCTTCGTCGACGACGAGACGGCGTACGACCCCGCCGACTACCCCCACCTCGGACAGGCGCACCTGCTCGCGGAGCACCGCGAGAAGGTCGACGAGGGCGCCTTCGCGACGGGCCTGCGGGCCCTGCTCGACGGCCTCGGCGCGCAGTACGAGGCTCTGGGCGCGGGGCACGGCGGGCCGGGCGAGGAGGACGACGGGCAGGGCGGGGACGGACGCGGGGCCGACGCTTCGGGCGCGGCCGAAGCGTGAGCGGGGGATCCTGGATCCATGGGAGCCAGTGAACTCGCCGCCTTCGCGGCGCTCTTCGCGGAGGAGAGCCGGGCCGCCATGGTGCTCGCCCTGCTCGACGGACGCGCCTGGACGGCCGGGGAACTCGCCCGCCACGCGCGCGTGGCGCCGTCCACCGCCACCGAACACCTCGGGAAGCTCGTCGCGGGCGGGGTGCTCACGGAGGAACGCCAGGGCCGGCACCGGTACGTACGGCTCGCCGGCCCCGGGATCGCACAGCTGGTGGAGGAGCTCGCCGGGCTTGCCGGGCCCGGCGCGGATCCGGCGCCCCGCTCGCTGGCGGCGGCCAGCGCGGGACGGGCGATGGCCCGGGGCCGCACCTGCTACGACCACCTCGCCGGGAGGCTCGGGATCGCCGTCACCGACGCCCTGACCGCGCGCGGACTGCTGCGCCAGGACACCGGGTTCGCGCTCACGGACCAGGGCCTGGAGTGGTTCGCGGGCCTCGGCGTCCCCCTCGTACCGACGGGCCGGCGGCCCCTCGCGCGCGCCTGCCTGGACTGGACCGAACGCCGCCCCCACCTCGCGGGACTCGCGGGCGCGGCGCTCTGCGCGCACGCCCTGGACAGCGGCTGGTGCGTACGCATCGGCTCCGGGCGCGCCGTGAAGGTCACCCCGGCCGGAGAACGCGCCCTGCGACGCGAACTCGGGATCGAGGCGGCCGCGGTGCGGTGAGCGGGGGCGACGACGGGGCCGAGGCGTGGCGGAGCGGGGGCGTGGCCGGGTGGCCGGGTGTGCGGGATATTGCGGTGTGGGCCGAAGGGTGGACGTCCTACCGTCGGGGCATGCCGAAAACCGCCTCCTCCGCCCGGCTCGCGCTCGCCGCCGCCGGGGTCACCGTCGTCCTGTGGGCGTCCGCCTTCGTCTCCATCCGCAGCGCCGGGGCCGCCTACTCCCCCGGCGCGCTCGCGCTCGGGCGGCTGCTCGCCGGCGCACTGGTCCTCGGGGCCGTCCTCCTGATCCGGCGCGAGGGACTGCCGGCCCGGGGCGCGTGGCCGGGGATCCTCGTCTCCGGGCTGCTCTGGTTCGGGGCGTACATGGTGGTCCTGAACTGGGGCGAGCGGGAGGTGGACGCCGGTACCGCGGCGATGCTCGTCAATGTCGGCCCGATCCTGATCGCCCTGCTCGGCGCCCGCTTCCTGGGCGAACGGCTGCCGCCCCGGCTGCTCGCCGGCATGGCGGTGTCCTTCGCGGGCGCGGTGGCCGTGGGCCTGTCGATGTCCGGCGAGGACGGCCACGCCTCGGTCCTCGGCGTCGTGCTCTGTCTGCTGGCGGCGGTGGCGTACGCGGGCGGGGTCGTGGCGCAGAAGCCGGCCCTGGCGCACGCGAGCCCGCTCCAGGTGACGACCTTCGGCTGCGCGATCGGCGCCGTGGCCTGCCTCCCCTTCGCCGGGCAACTGGTGACGGAGACGGCGCGGGCGCCGCTGCCGGCGACCGCGAACATGGTCTACCTCGGGGTGTTCCCGACCGCGCTCGCCTTCACGACCTGGGCGTACGCGCTGGCGCGGACGACCGCGGGGCGGATGGGCGCGACGACGTACGCCGTGCCCGCCCTGGTGGTCCTGATGGCGTGGGCGCTGCTCGGCGAGCTGCCGGGGGCGCTGACGCTGGTGGGCGGCGCGCTGTGCCTGGCCGGGGTGGCGGTGTCCCGGTCCCGCCCGCGCGCGTCCGCGGCCTCCCGTGCGCAGGAGGCCGCGGACGCCTCGTGACGTCCGCGGCCTTCCGAGCCGCCGGAACCGTCGGGCGGGGCTCAGAAGACGACGAGGGCGCGGCCGCCCCTGCCCGCGAGCATGGCGTCGAAGGCGCCGGGGATGCCGTCGAGGGTGATCCGTTCGGTGACGAGCGCGCCCAGGTCGAAGCGGCCGTCCCGGATGTGCGCGGCGATGACGGGCAGGTCGGCGGCCGGGTCCGAGTTGCCGTACACGCAGCCGGCGAGGGTGCGGCCCCAGTGGAAGAGCTCCAGGGCGTGGAAGGAGACCTGCTGGTCCTTGCCGCCGATGCCGACGACGGTGGCGCGGCCGCCGCGCCGGGTGGACTCCCAGGCGGTGCGGATGGTGACGGCGCGGCCCACGCACTCCACGGCCACGTCGACGCCGTGGCCGCCGGTCAGCTTCCGGATCTCGCGGGCGGTGGTCTCCGAGGCCACGACGTACTCGGTGGCCCCGGCGGCCCGCGCCAGCTCCTCCTTCTCCGGGGAGACGTCCACGGCGACGATCGTGGAGGCCCCGGCGATCCGGGCGGCCTGGAGGGTGGCGAGGCCGACGCCGCCGACGCCGAAGACGGCGACGGTCTCGCCCTTCCGGACGCGGGACGCGTGGTGCACGGCCCCCCAGCCGGTGAGGACGGCGCAGCCGAGCAGGGCGGCGTCGGCGAGCGGTACGCCGTCCGGGACGGGCAGGACGCAGTTCGCGGCGACGACCGTCTCCTCGGCGAAGGCGGCCACGTTGAGGCCCGGGTGCAGCTCGCGGCCGTCGGCGGTGCGGGCGTGCACGTTCGCCGCGCCGTTCAGGGCGTTGACGCAGAGCCAGACCTCGCCGAGCGAGCAGGGGTGGCAGGTGCCGCAGGACGGCGCCCAGTTGAGGACCACGCCGTCGCCGGGGGCGACGTGGGTGACGCCCTCGCCGACGGAGACGACGGTGCCCGCGCCCTCGTGGCCGAGGACGGCCGGGACCGGGACGCGCATGGTGCCGTTGGAGAGCGACAGGTCGGAGTGGCAGACGCCGGCCGCGGCGAGCCGGATCCGGACCTGGCCGGGGCCGGGTTCGGGCAGCTCGATGCCGGTGATCTCCAGCGGGGCACCGACGGCGGGCAGGACGGCGGCACGGATCACGGGAGGCTCCCTTTCTGCGGGTTCGGGACGGGGCGCGGGCCGGGGCTCAGAACTGCAGGGACCGGGTCTGGAGGTACTCGGCGAGGCCGTGCGCGCCGAGCTCCCGGCCGATGCCGGAGCGCTTCCAGCCGCCGAAGGGGGCGAGCGGGTTGAACCGGCCGCCGTTGATGTCGACCTGGCCGGTCTCCATGCGGCGGGCGAAGGCGACGGCCTCGGTCTCCTCGCCCCAGACGGCGCCGCCGAGGCCGTACTCGGTGCCGTTGGCGATCGCGAGGGCCTCGTCCTCGTCCTCGTACCGCAGGAGGGAGAGGACCGGGCCGAAGATCTCCTCCTGGGCGATGGTCATCCCGGGGGTGACGTCGGCGAAGACCGTCGGCGCGACGTAGTAGCCGGTCTCCAGCGGGGCCTCGGCGCCGCCGGTGACGAGCCGGGCGCCCTCCTCGATGCCCTTCTCGATGTAGCCGCGGACGCGGTCGCGCTGGCGGGCGGAGACCAGGGGGCCGAGGCGCTCGCCGGGCGTGTACTTCGCGGCGGCCTCGGCGGCGAGCGCCACGGCCTCCTCGTACCGGTCGGCGGGGACCAGCATCCGGGTCCAGGCGCTGCACGTCTGGCCGGAGTTGGACATGACGTTGGCGACGCCGACGGCGACGGCCTTGGCGAGGTCGGCGCCGGGCAGGACGACGTTGGCGGACTTGCCGCCGAGTTCGAGGGCGACCCGCTTGACCGCGGCGCCGGCGAGGGCGCCGATGCGGGCGCCGACGGCGGTGGAGCCGGTGAAGGAGACCAGGTCGACGCCGGGGTGCTCGACGAGGGCCTGGCCCGCGACCGTGCCGAGGCCGGTGACCAGGTTGAAGACGCCGGCCGGGATGCCCGCCTCGTGGACGGCCTCGGCGAAGAGCTGTGCGGTGAGCGGGGTGTCCTCGGCGGGCTTGAGGACGGTGGTGCAGCCGGCGGCGAGGGCCGGGGCGACCTTGGCGACGATCTGGTGGAGCGGATAGTTCCAGGGGGTGATGGCGGCGACGACGCCGACCGGCTCCGCGTAGACGGTGGAGTTGCCGACCTTCTCCACGAAGGGGTGGACGGCGGCGAGTTCGGCGTACGTGCCCGCCACCGCGACCGGCAGTCCGGCGTGCACGGCGGCGGCGATCTTCGCCGGGGCGCCGAGTTCGGCGGTGACGGTGGCGGCGATCTCCTCGGCGCGGGCGGCGAGCGCGTCGCGCAGGGCGGCGATCCGGGCGGCCCGCTCGGCGGGCGGGGTGGCGGACCAGCCGGGCAGCGCGGCGCGGGCGGCGCGCACGGCGGCGTCGACGTCCTCGGCCGTGCCGGCCGGGACGTGGGCGATGACCTGCTCGGTGGCGGGGTCGACGACGGGGATCGTCCCGGAGCCGGCCGCGGGCCGCCACTCCCCACCGATGTACATCGCGTCGTGGGCCTTCATCAGCTTCCCCATTCCCTCTGCACTCGACCGCTCGCCTGCGGCGGCGGGGCCGATCGGCTCGGCCCCACCACCCCTAAACTAGCGACGTTAGTTTTAGGGCGCCAGGGGCAGCCGGAGTGGGGCGGATCTCATCGCGCCGCGGACCGCCCCCGACGGCGCCGGGAGGGCACGCGGAACGGCCCCGGGCCCGGCCGGGGCCCGCGGGGGCCGACGGTACCGGACCCGGGGCCGGCGGCGGTCCCGGTCGTTCAGATCGTCTTGTCGACACCGGTGAGGTGGGCGAAGACGACGATGTTCGCGTCGTAGCCGGAACCCCGGTCGTAGGCGCCGCCGCAGGTCAGCAGGCGCAGTTCGGGGCGGCCGGTGGAGCCGTACACCTCCTTGTCGGGGAAGGCGGACTTCGGATAGGTGCGCACCTTGTCCACGGTGAAGACGGCCACCCGTCCGTCGGCGCGGGCGACCCGGACGGTGTTGCCGGGGCCGAGGGAGTCGAGGTCGAGGAAGACGGCGGGTCCGGTGCGGGTGTCCCGGTGGCCCACCACCACGGCGGTGCCCCGCTCGCCGGGCGCGGGGCCGTTGGCGTACCAGCCGACCTTCTGCGGGTCGTCGACCGGCGGCACGCCGAGCCGGCCCTCCCGGTCGAGCCCGATGTCCAGGGCGGGTGCCTCGATGGTGATCGCGGGGACGGCGAGCAGGGTCGGGCGGGAGCGGCCGAGCGGGGCGGGCGGGGCGAGCGGGGCCGGGGGCTTCTTCGGGGCGGCGCGGGCGCCGGCCCGCCCCGCGGAGGCGGCGGTACGTCCCCGGGAGGCGTCCCCATGACCGGCGGCGGGCCGGGACTTCGTGTCGGGCGCCGCCGTGCCGGGCGCCGCCGTGCCGGGTTCGGCGTCGGGTTTGGCGTCGGCCCCGGCGACGGCGTGCCGGTCGGCGGGGTCCCCGTCCCCGCTCCACCACACGCCCCCGGTCACCAGGACCGTGGCCACCGCCACGGTCCTGGTGAGCCGGAGGAACCGTCGCCGCCGGCGCGAGAGGCGGGCCTTACGCCGCGCCATTGTTGCGGCGGCGCGAGCGGCGGATCAGCACCAGGCCGGCGGTGCCCGCGAGACCGGCGGCGACGGCCGCGCCGACTCCGAAGGCCGAGGCGTCCTCCTCCGCCGCGATCTCGGCGCTGCCGCCGCCACCGGCGCCGACCGGCCCGTGCGGCGGCTTGTGGTGGCCGTGGCCGCCGTTGCCGTTGCCGCCGTTCCCGTTCCCGCCGTTGCCGTTCTCGCAGTCGACCTGGAAGACCTTGTGCTTGCCGGCGCCCTGCTCGCCGGCGAAGTTCCAGGTGAGCTTGTACATGCCGTCGGGCAGGCTCAGGTTACTGCTGGCGCGGCCCGCGCCCGTGGGGAGGGTGAGCTCGTCGTTCTCGACGACGCCGCCGCCTGGCTGGTGCTCGATCTTCCACGTGATCTCCTGGCCCTCGTCGAAGTTGAAGGCGGCGAGGTAGAACAGGCAGACCTTCGGTTCGTTCCGCTGATCGGTGACCGGCGTGGTCGACTTGTGGATCTTCACGTCGCCGTTGTCACCGGGCGCGGCGTACGCGGCCTGGCCGCCGCCGAAGACGGCGAGCCCGGCGAGGGCGAGGCCGGAGGCGGCGGCGAGGGGGCGGGCGGTACGAGCGAGCATGCGGGTTCCTCCCTGAGGACCTGAGGATGTCGTCGGGCATTTCAGCCGATAATCCGACTATCCGTCACGTCATGGACACGCACGGTCGCGACATGCGCGGGCCCGGCCCCTTGTCCCCCTTCCGGCCCAGGGCCCGTCAGACGATCCCGAAGAGGACCGCCGCCCCGAGGACGACCAGCGAGGTGAGGGCGGCCCACTTCACGGTGAAGCGGGTGTGGTCGCCGAACTCCACCTTCGCCATGCCGACCAGCACGTACACCGCCGGGACGAGCGGGCTCGACATGTGCAGCGCCTGGCCGACGAGCGAGGCACGGGCGATCTCCAGCGGGGAGACGCCGTGGGCGGCGCCGGCCTCGGCGAGGACGGGCAGGACGCCGAAGTAGAAGCCGTCGTTCGACATGAAGTAGGTGAGCGGCAGGCTCAGCACCCCGGTGACCAGCGCCATGTGCGGGCCCATCGCGTCCGGGATGGCGCCGACCAGCCAGTCGGCCATGTGCTTGACCATGCCGGTGCCCGTGAGGACGCCGGTGAAGACGGCGGCGGCGAAGACCATGCCGGAGACGTTGAGGACGTTGTCCGCGTGGGCGGCGAGCCGCGCCTTCTGGTCGGCGGGGCGCGGGAAGTTCACGGTGAGCGCGAGGGCGGCGCCGATGAGGAAGAGCACCGGGATCGGCAGCACTTCGAGGATCATCGCCGTGAGCAGACCGACGGTGAGCGCCGCGTTGAACCAGTACAGCCGGGGCCGGAGGGTGGCGCGGTTCGGGTCGAGGCCCTGGAAGCCCGCGGGCTCGGCGCCCTCCCCGGCGGGGGCGTCGCCGGGCGCGCCGGCGCCGCCGCCCGCGCGCCGGGCCGCGTGGCCCTCGCCCTCGCCCTCACCCTTGGCCTGGGCCGCGTCGCCACCGGCACCGGCACCGGCACCCACGAGGACGGTCTCCGTGTCGGTCCCGGGGGCGAGCGCCTCGTCGAGGGTGAGGTAGCCGATCCGCTTCCGCTCCCGGCGGCCGAGGACGTACGCGAGGGCGATCACGAAGAGCAGACCGACCGCCAGGGCCGGGATCATCGGCACGAAGATGTCGCCGGCGTCGAGCTTGAGCGCGGTCGCGGCGCGGGCGGTGGGACCGCCCCAGGGCAGGGTGTTCATCACGCCGTTGGCCGTGGCCGCCACGCCGGTGAGGACGACGAGGCTCATGCCGAGCCGCTTGTACAGCGGGTACATCGCCGAGACGGTGATCATGAAGGTGGTCGAGCCGTCGCCGTCGAGGGAGACGATCGCGGCGAGCACCGCCGTGCCGACGACCACGCGGACCGGGTCGGCCTTGCAGAAGCGCAGGATGGCCCGGACGATCGGGTCGAAGAGGCCGACGTCGATCATCACGCCGAAGTAGACGATCGCGAACATGAGCATGGCCGCGGTGGGGGCCAGCTTGCCCACGCCGTCGATGACGTAGTCGCCGAGCTGCGCGCCCTGCCCGACGGCGACGCAGAACAGGGCGGGGATCAGGACGAGCGCCGCGATCGGCGACATCTTCTTCGTCATGATCAGGACCAGGAAGGTCGCGATCATGGCGAAGCCGAGGACGGTCAGCATGGAGGCACCTCACGTTCACCGTTGAACAGCCGCCGAGCGGCGGTCCGGATGACCGTAGGTGCCCCCTTCCGGCCTCAACAAGGGGTCGGCTCGTGAGCAATACGAGCAAAACCCCAGGTCACAGCATGGATGCCGGCGTGAGTGGGGCCACCTCGACGGGGAAGCCGTTGAGGACGGCGGTGCCGGAGAGCGGGTCGAGGAGGCTGCCGTCGAGCAGCTGGTTGACGTTGACTCCCGGCCGGGCGGCGGCCACGGTCATCCGGGTGCCGGGGCGGTCGTGGCCCCAGCCGTGGGGCAGGCTGACGACCCCGGCCCGGACCGCGTCGGTGACCTCGACCTCGGCCGTCAGCTCGCCGCCCGCGCCCGTGATCCTGGCGGGGCCGCCGTCGGCGAGCCGCAGCCGCTCGGCGTCCTCCGGGTGCACCTGGAGGGTGCAGCGGTTGGAACCGCCGTTGAGGGCCGGGGTGTTGTGGAGCCAGCTGTTGTTGGACCGCAGGTGGCGGCGGCCCACCAGCAGGAGCTTGCCCTGCTCCGGTACGGCGGTGAGGGCGGCCCGCAGCCGGGGCAGGTCGGCGGCGATCGGGTCCGGGAGGAGTTCGATCCGGCCGGTGCGGGTCCTCAGGACCTCGCCCAGGCGGGGCTTGAGCGGGCCGAGGTCGATGCCGTGCGGCTGGGCCTTCAGCTCGTCGAGGGTGAGCCCGTACGGGCCGAGGCGCAGCATCAGGTCCAGGCGCCGCTCGGCTCCGCCCGTCCCGGCGAGCCCGGCGGCGAACTCCTTGGGATCGGCGCCGTAGGCGGGCGAGTACGGCTGGGTGACGGCCTTGGCCAGGGTGGCGTCGACGGCGAGGTCGTCGACGGCGGACGGCGGCGCCCCGTGCATGCCGGACGCGGCGAGGATCAGCCGGGCGTGGATCTCGCACTCGTCCATCCGCCCGGCCTCCAGGGGCACCGCGGCCGGGGTGTAGCGGACCTGGTCGCGGACGGCGAACCCGTTGAAGGCGAAGTCGAAGTGGGCGCTCTGGGAGGGCGGCGGCGGGGGCAGCAGCACGTCGGCGTGGCGGGTCGTCTCGTTGAGGTAGGGGTCGACGCAGACCATCAGGTCGAGGCCGTCGAGGGCGGCGTCGAGCCGGAGGCCGTCGGGGGCGGAGAGGACGGGGTTGGCGGCGATGGTGATCAGGGCCCGGATGCGCCCCTCCCCCGGGGTGTCGATCTCCTCGGCGAGCGCGGCGAGCGGGAACTCCCCCTTGACCTCGGGGTGCCCGGAGACGCGGCTGTGGCGGCGGCCGAGGAGGAAGCCGCGGCCGGGCCCGGCGGGGCGGGGCGCCGGGGCGGTGGCGGAGCGGGGGAAGAGGACGCCGCCGGGCCGGTCGAGGTTGCCGGTGAGGACGTTGAGGACGTCGACGAGCCAGTTGGCGAGGGTGCCGTGGGACACGGTGGAGCTGCCCATCCGCCCGTAGACGGCGGCGGTGGGCGCGGCGGCGAGTTCCCGGGCGACGGCGCGGATGGTGTCGGGGTCGAGCTCGCAGACGGGGGCGACGGCCTCGGGGGTGAACTCCCGCACGGCGTCCCGGACCCGGTCGACGCCCTCGGTGCGGTCGGCGAGCGGGCCGGGGTCGGCGAGGTCCTCGGCGAAGAGGGTGTGGACGAGGGCGGCGAGGAGGAGGGCGTCGGTGCCGGGCCGCGGGGCGAGGTGGCGGTCGGCGAGGCGGGCGGTGCGGGTGCGCCGGGGGTCGACGACGGTGAGGGTGCCACCGCGTCGGCGCAGCGCGGCGAGCCGGCCGGGGAAGTCGGGGGCGGTGCACAGACTTCCGTTGGAGTCCAGAGGGTTGGCACCGATGACCAGGAGGTGGTCGGTGCGGTCCAGGTCGGGCACGGGGACGGCGAAGGGGTCGCCGAAGAGGAGGCCGCTGGAGACGTGCTTGGGCATCTGGTCGAGCGTGGAGGCGGTGAAGAGGTTGCCCGTGCCCGTGGCGCGGAGGAGGAGAGGCGGGTAGAGCGCTCCGGCCATCGTGTGGACGTTGGGGTTGCCCAGGACGATGCCCAGGGCGTCGGGGCCGTAATCCTCGATCAGCGGGCGGATTCTCGCCGCGATCGTGTCGAAGGCCTCCTCCCAGCTCGCTTCCCTCAGCCGGCCGTTCTCGCGGACGAGCGGGGTGCGCAGCCGGTCCGGGTCGGCGTCGATCTGGGGGAAGGCGGCGCCCTTCGGGCAGACGAAGCCCTGGCTGAAGACGTCGTCCCGGTCTCCTCGGGCGCCGGTGACCCGGCTGCCGTCGAGGGTCAGGACGAGTCCGCAGGTCGCTTCGCAGAGGGGGCAGATGCGTGGGGCGGTGGACATGGCGTCTCCCGTGGGCGGCGGCGGGGGCGGCGGCTCGCGGCGAGCATACCGACCGGTAGGGACGCGCGGGAGGGGTGTCGCGGCGCGCACCGCCCGCGCTCAGCCGGCGAGGGAGGGCGCGAGGTAGGCGTGGAGGAGCTGTCGGGTCTCGCCGATGAGCGCCGGGTCACCGGCGGGGTCGGCGCGGAAGGCGAGGCGGACCAGGGTGTCGGCGGTCTCGACGCCGACGAGGACCTTGCGCCGCAGCGTCTCGTCGGCGGTGCGGCCGAGGTGGGTGGCGAGGAGGCCGCAGATCCGCTCGGCGACCATGCCGTTGGGGTCTTCGGCGGCCCCTTCGCCGGTCTCCTCGGCGGCGGGCACGCCGAAGTCCACGAGGGCGAAGCCGGGGACGCTCCGCTTCATCGCGATGAACTCGTCGAGGACGCCGTCGATGGCGGAGTGCTCGTCGAGGACGGGCGTCCGCTCGAAGCGGGCGGCGATCCGCTCGGCGTACCGGTCGAGGTTGCGGTGCGCGAGGGCGGCGACCATGGCCCGCTTGTTGCCGAAGAAGCGGTAGACGGAGCCGATCGGGACGCCGGCGCGGACGGCCACGGCCCGGGTGCTCAGCTGCTCGTAGCCGGTCTCGTCGAGGAGTCCGGCGCAGGCGTCGAGGATGCGGGCGAGCCGCTCGGCGCTGCGCTGCTGGACGGGGGTGCGGCGGAGCGCGGGGGGCGCGTCGTGCGGGCGGGTCTGGGGCACGGGGTCCATGATGCCGCTCCGATCCTGTTCAGGCGATGAGCAGCCCGATGCCGCCGAGGGTGTACGCGATCATCAGCGCGAACAGCGGGAGTTGGCCCGCGACGGCCTTGGCGGGCGGGAAGAGGCGGACGGACCGGTCGTGGGCGGCGACGACGCCGAGGACGTGGCCGGTGACGATCGCGGCGACCTGGAGGACCGCGAGGCCCGCGGAGCCCAGCGGCGGAGCGGGCGAGGGGGCGTTGTCAGTGCCCGCTGCCATCATGACGGTACGTGGCCCTTCGACCGCGAGGAGTGAGAAGTAGTGGGCGGTGAGGTAGCCGAGGGCGATGGGGAGCAGCGAGTGGGCGAAGGAGGTGAGGGGCGTGGTGAGGGCGCGGTTCAGGAGGCGGAGGGTGCCGGCGCAGAGTCCGTAGCAGGCGGCGGCGAGGGCGACGGCGCAGAGGAGGCCGAGGGTGGCGGTGGCGGTCGGGCCGAGTGAGGAGGTCTGGAGGGTGGTGATCCAGCGGGGGTTGTCGGAGAGGCCGTCGTAGGCGGTGGTGCCCAGGAGGACGCAGACGGTGGCGACGAGTCCGGGGGTCTCGGGGGTGGAGTCGAGGCCGTCGAAGGGGGAGCGGAGGACGAGCCGGCCGTCGGCGCGGCGGCCGAGCGGGGAGAGGCGGGCGAGGAGGGAGGAGTAGGCCTCGAAGGGGTCGGCGTGGGCGAACCAGTCGGCGCCGTGGCGGGCGGCGCCGAGGAGTTGGACGGTGAGGTGGACGGCGAGGGCGGCGAGGAGGACGGGACGGGAGGTGTTGTCGGGGGCGACGAGTTCGAGCCAGGCGAAGAGGAGGAGTCCGGCGGCGGCGGGGCGGATGCCGACGGCAGCGGGGACGGGCCGGGGGGTGCGCGGCGGCCGGAGGGAGAGGAGGGCGCGCAGCGGGTTGAGGAGGCGCCAGACGGGGCCGAGGAGGAGGGAGGCGGGGACGAGCCCGACCCAGAGGAGGACGTAGAGGGCGCCGGGGGCGGGGTTGCGGTCGGGGTCGTCGGGGCCGAGGAGGAGGTGGGCGAGGAAGAACAGGGCGAGCACGGCGCCGAGGAGGCGGAGGGCGGTGCGGGTGGCGGGGGCGTCGGCGAGGCGCTGGAGGGAGGCGGGCAGGGGGCGGCCGGCGCGGTCGCCGCGGAAGCGGGAGGAGGACCAGAGGAGGGCCAGGCCGAGGAAGGAGACGAGGAGGGCGGTGAAGGCGCCGGCGTACGCGTAGAAGGGAGAGAGGGGCAGGTCGTGCTGGGCGCCGACGCCGTGGGCGAGCGGGAGGGGCGGGGCGGCGGTCCGGACTCCCGTCATCGGACCACCAGTTGGGTGAGCACGAGTCCGGACTCGTGGGTCTCCACCTCGAAGAGGCCGGTGCGGTCGGCGGTCAGGGTGAGGGTGGCGGGCGTGCCGGGCGCGAGGGGGGCCTCGCGGTCGTAGCCGTGGACGTGCACGGTGTCGGCGCGGTCGGAGGTGACGCGCAGCGTGATCCGCTCCCCCTTCCTCAGCTCGACCCTGGAGGGGGCCGGCGCGACGGTCGAGCCGGTGACGCGGATGTCGAGGGTGCGGCCGTCGGGAGAAGGAGAAGGGGAAGGAGAAGGGGTGGCCGAGGGTGTGGAGGGCGCCGGGAAGGCGAGGGTGAGGGTGGTCTGGACGGGGGTGCCGGAGACGGACCAGACCGTGTGGTCGTCCGCGTGCAGACGGACGGTGAGGGTGCGGGCGCCGGGCGGGAGGTGGAGCCAGGGGCCGTAGGCGCGGGCGGTCTCGCGGCCGTCGACGAGGAGGCGGGCGTGGCCGCGGCCGGTGAGGGCGGCGCCGCCGGTGGACTCGGGGGTGAAGCGGAACCTCTCCACGGTGAGGTGGACGTTCCAGCCGCCCTCGGTGTCCGGGTGGGCCTCGGCGCGGACGGCGGGCGCGTCGGCGGCGGGCAGGTCGCGCAGGCGGTGGCCGGAGTCGTCGCGGGCGGCGAGCAGCGTGCCGGCCGCGCCGGTGGCCTGCTCGTGGCCGGTGCCGGGCTTGTGGTGGGTGGTGGGCCGGTCGCCGCAGCCGGCGGCCAGGAGCAGGACGGCGGCGAGCCCGGCCGCCGCGAGCGGAGCCGTACGGCGGCGGGGCGCGGGGCGGGGCGCGGAGGCGGCTGCGGGGCCGGGTGCGGGGCGGGCGTCCGAGGGGGCTGCGGGGCGGGTCATGCGGCGGGCTCCTCGGTGGGCGCCCCGGCCTCGTGTTCCTCGGCCGCGGGCGTGGGCGTGGGGGCGGTGGGGGCGGGGCGGGTGCCGGCGGCGATGACGGCCCAGAGGACCCAGACGGCGCCGAGGAGGAGACGGAGCCAGGCGGGGCTGAGGGGGATGCCGGGGATCATCAGGACGGCCTTGTCGAAGGCGTCCAGGAGGGTGAGGAGGCCGAGGGCGACCGTCGTCCAGGCGAAGACGGGGCGGGTGGGGCGCAGCAGGAGGCCGGTGGCGGTCCACCAGGCGCCGGTGAGGAGGAGGGCGAGGGCGGGGACGTACGTGGAGGTGAGGGTGAGGGTGGCGCCGGCGACGTCGAGGGCGAGTCCGGCGAGGCCGGTGACGAGGGCGGCGGCGGCGAGGCGGCGGCCGCGCAGGCGGCGCCACCACAGGGCGGTGCCGACGAGTGCGAGGAGGAGGGAGGCGGCGAGGGCGAGCTGGACCTCGACGCGTTCCAGGCCGCGGGCGCCGTACCAGTCGCAGCCGGCGGGCAGGCGGCGGGCCTGGACGTTGTAGTCGGCGCAGACGAGGAGCTGGGCGAGTTTGACGGGTTCGCCGACGAGCCGGGCGGTGGCGCCGGAGACCTCGCCGCGGGCTGCGCCGCAGCCGGGCAGGGTGCGGGGGCTGGAGGCGCCGGTGTCGGCCTGCCAGCAGTTCTCCCGGCCCTGGCCGTCCCACCAGACGTCGGTGCGGTTGGGGCGGGGGTTGCCGGCCTTGTCGGTGCCGAGGCGGTTGTTCGCGTAGCGGTTGTGGTGGGAGGTGTCGGTCTGCTTGGACCAGGCGGATTCGCCGCGGATGAAGGCGGGGACGGCGTTGAGGTAGAAGGCGGTGCGGTCGTGGCCGTAGATCCAGTTGTCCTCGTAGAGGTTCCAGTTGCCGCCTGCGGTGATGATGCCGGAGCCGGGCGGCATGGAGATCTGGGGGCAGACGACGCCGTTCTCGTAGCCGCGCTCGGCGGGCGGCCTGGCGCAGGTGCCGTCGGCGACGTACGGGTAGTAGTCCTCGTTGTTGTCGTGGATCAGGTTCCGTTCGAACTTCGCGTGGTTCTGCGGGAGTCCGGGGTGGCCGGGGAAGGCGGAGTCCATGGAGGCGCCGCCCATGTTGTGGTCGAACTCGTTGTCGTGGACCCAGACGGAGTCCCCGGCGGTGCCGGAGTAGCCGACCATGTTGTGGTGGCTGCGGCAGCCGGTGATCTCGATGGAGTAGCGGGGGACGTCGTAGCCGCGGCCGTCGTTGATGTTCGAGGCCGAGCCGGGGTAGATGCCGGAGTCGCCGTTGCCGTAGGACTCGCAGTCCTTGTAGAGGCCGTGGTCGGAGGCGAAGGTGAGGAAGCCGTACTCGTCGTTCCAGCGGGTGAGGACGTCGTCGATGACGAAGCCGTCGGCGGCCAGCACGTACAGGGAGTTGAAAGTGGTGCGCTGGGCGGTGAAGTTGCGGAAGTAGACGCCGTCGGACCGGTCGGCGCGGATCGCGTTGAGCTTGGTGTACTTGGCGTCGATGACGACGTCGAGGCGGGAGGCTCCGGTGCCCTCGATCTGGAGGTCCTTCTTGCCGAGGATCGCGACCAGGTTCTGGTTGTGCGGGCATTGGGCCTGCTGCTCGTAGGACAGGATCTGGTAGCCGAAGGAGGACTTCGGGGCGTCCAGGGCGGCGCAGGCGCCGGTCGGGGCGGGGAGCGAGGGCTCCTCCTCGTACAGGCCGGGCAGGATCGCGATGTTCACGCCGGGCCGGTCGACGGCGTCGACGGCCTGCTGGAGGTGGCGGTAGCCGGAGCGGCCGCAGCGGGCGAAGAGCTCCAGGTTGCGGGCCTTGAGGTCGGCGGGGAAGGCGGCGATCCGGCGTTCGAAGTCGGCCCGGTCCGTCTTGCAGACGAGGAGGTCGGGCTCGCCGGTGCGGAGCTTCGGCACGCTGCCGGTGCCGTCGGGGAAGGTGACGGGCCGCTCCTCGTGCGCCTGGGCGACGGGAGCGGTGAACAGGGCCGCGGCGACCACCGCGAGCACGACCGAGAGCACGGAGACGAGCCTTCTGGTCCACGACATGGCCGCGAGAGTAGAGCATTGTTCATCTTTTTGACCCCACCGTGCGCGGCCCGGATTCCGGAGGATTCCCGGCCGGGGCGCGCACGCCGTCGCCCCCGCCCCGTTGACGGGAGCGGCGCGGAATCCTACGGTCATCCATAGGATTTCTTTCAGGACAGGAGCGGGCGATGACGACCGAGCAGGCCAGGAAGACGGCCGAGGCGCTCACCTACAGCACCGGATTCGGCAACGAGCACGGTTCGGAGGCGCTCCCCGGCGCCCTGCCGGAGGGCCGCAACTCGCCGCAGCGCGCCCCGCTCGGGCTCTACGCCGAGCAGCTCAGCGGCAGCGCGTTCACCGAGCCGCGGGCGCACAACCGCCGCTCGTGGCTGTACCGGATCCGCCCCTCGGCGGCCCACCCGCCGTTCGTCCGGACCGACAACGGCGCGGTGCGCACCGCGCCCTTCGCCGAGACGGTCGCCGACCCCAACCGGCTGCGCTGGAACCCGCTGCCGGATCCGGCGCCCGGCACCGACTGGCTGGCCGGCCTCTGGACCCTCGGCGGCAACGGCGACGCGACCCAGCGGACCGGCATGGCCGTGCACCTCTACCACGCCAACGCCTCCATGGAGCGGGTCTTCGGCGACTCCGACGGCGAGCTGCTGATCGTCCCCGAGCACGGCGGGCTCCTCCTCCGCACCGAGCTGGGCCTGCTCGCCGCCCGCCCCGGCGAGGTCGCGCTCATCCCGCGCGGCGTCCGCTTCCGCGTCGAGCTGCTCGACGAGACCGCGCGCGGCTACGTCTGCGAGAACTACGGCGCCCCCTTCCAGCTCCCCGACCTCGGCCCGATCGGCGCCAACGGCCTGGCCAACGCCCGGGACTTCCGCGCCCCCGTCGCCGCCTACGAGGACGTCGAGGGCCCGGTCGAGGTGGTCAACAAGTTCTGCGGCAACCTCTGGACGGCGACGTACGGCCACTCGCCGCTGGACGTCGTCGCCTGGCACGGCAACCACACCCCGTACGTCTACGACCTGCGGCGCTTCAACGTCATCGGGACGATCTCCTACGACCACCCCGACCCGTCGATCTTCACCGTCCTCACCTCGCCGTCCGACACCCCCGGCCTGGCCGGCGTCGACTTCGTGGTCTTCGCCCCGCGCTGGCTGGTCGGCGAGGACACCTTCCGGCCGCCGTACTTCCACCGGAACGTGATGAGCGAGTACATGGGCCTCATCGAGGGCGCGTACGACGCCAAGGCCGAGGGCTTCGTGCCCGGCGGCGGCTCGCTGCACAACATGATGTCCGCGCACGGCCCCGACCGGGAGACCTTCGACAGGGCGAGCGCCGCCGAGCTGAAGCCGCAGAAGATCGACGACGGCCTGGCCTTCATGTTCGAGACCCGCTGGCCGGTGACGGCGACCGCGCAGGCCGCCGGCGCCGACCACCTGCAGCGCGGCTACGACGACGTGTGGCAGGGTCTGGAGCGTCATTTCCGGCCGTAGGGTCCGCTTTCCGGCCGCGTAGAGTCCGCCCAGCCGTCCCACCGCGCCGTCGTACGGAGAACGCCGTGACCGCCTTCGCTCCCGACTCGCTGGTCCTGAACCGCAAGCTGCCGCTGTGGTACCAGGTCTCGCAGTCCCTGCGCGCCTCCATACTGGGCCGCACGCCCGACGCCTCGCTGCGGCTGCCCACCGAGGAGCAGCTCGCCGCGCACTACGGCGTCAGCGTGCTGACCATGCGCCAGGCACTGAAGGAGCTGGAGGAGGAGGGGCTGATCAGCCGGCACCGGCGGCGCGGCACCTTCATCGAGCCGGGCGCCCGGCGCTCCACCCCGCGCCGGCTGCTCGGCTCGATCGACGCGATCGTGGCCCAGCAGTCCGGCGAGCGGACCACGGTCCTCGGCCACGGCCCGGTGCCGGTGCCCGGCGAGCTCGCCGAGTACTTCCCGGACGTGGCCGAGGTCGTCACGTACCGCAGGCTGCGCTCCGACGGCGAGAGCGACGAGCCGACGAACTGGGCGGAGAACGCGGTACGGCCCGAGTTCGCCGCCGCGATCGACCCGGCGGACCTGGAGCGGTGGCCGATGACGAAGGTGCTGCGGGACGTCGTCGGGGTGCGGATCAGCCGCATCACCGACACGGTCGAGGCCCGCCTCGCCGACCCGGAGACGGCGGAGCTCCTCCAGGTCCCGCTGCTCTCCCCGATCCTCCACTACACCGGCGTCACCTACGCCGAGGACGGCCGGGTCGTCGACGTCGCCCGCATCCGCTACCGCGGCGACCGCTTCTCCTTCACCGTGACGGTCGAGGCGCAGTGAGGCCGTGACGGTGCGAGGCGCACTGACGCCTCCGTTCCGCGCTCGTTAGCATGCGGGGCGTGACAGAGGCTCTCCCACAGCAGGTCCTTCCGCCGGACGACGACGCGCCCCTGCTCGACGAGCTGATGCCGTGGTCGGTGGCGCCGCTGCGGTTCGGGCGGGCGTGGGTGGTGGCGCCCGACACGCGGACGCTGCGCGGCCGGTGGGACCGGCTGGTGGCGGCGGAGGGCGAGGAGCGGGAGGCGCTGTTCCGGCCGAGCCGGGCGCGGACGACGGGGACGGCGGTGGCGGCGCTGCCGGGGCAGCGGACCGGGACCGGCCGGTTCGCGCGCGAGTCCGGGCCCTGTCCGGAGCCGGTGCGGGTGCTGTCGGGGCCCTTCGACGAGCAGTGGCTGCTCCCCGACCACCGGCTGCTCGACACCGCCCGGCCCGAGCTGTGGCGGGTGGCGGGCGAGCCGCAGCTCTTCGCCGTGGAGCAGGGGTACGTGCCGGGGGCGGCCGGGCCGGCACTCCTGGTCAGCGGCGCGCTGCCCGAGGGGCGTTCGCCGGCGGGCCGCCCGGGCCGGATCCGGCCGCTGTTCCGGCGGCCGGGCGGCGCGGAGCCGAACCTGGCGCCCGGACTGCCGGGCTTCCTGCGGGAGCGGTACGGGGCGGTGGAGCCGGTCGACTGGCTCGCCTGGGCCGTCGCGGCCGCCGTCCCCTCCCCCGCCGGATGCCGGGTGCCGCTGCCGGCGGACGCCGGGGCGTGGGCGGCGGGCGTGGCGCTCGGCCGGGAGCTGCTGGACGTCCAGGTGCGGGGCGCGCTGAGCGGGGCGCGGCCCCGGCTGCCGGGCGGGCGCCGGCCGTATGTGCGGGCGGCTCTTCCGCCGCGCCCGGAATCGCTCGCGTACGACTCCGGGGGCGAGGTCCTGAGCGTCGGCGAGGGCCGGATCGCGCCGGTCCCCGAGGCGGCGTGGGAGTACCGGGTGGGCGGGGTGCGGGTCCTGGAGCAGTGGTTCGCCCGCCGGACCGCGCCGGCCGAGGCGGGGTCGCTGGAGGCGATCGGCCCGGCGGCCTGGCCGCAGGAGTGGACCTCCGAGCTCCTCGACCTGATCACCGTGCTCGCGCTGCTCGGGGCGCGGGAGGCGGAGCGGGCGCCGTTCGCGGCGCGCGGCGGCGGGCCGGGGCGGGCGGCGCTGCGGGCGGCCGGGGTGCTGCCGGTGCCGGACCGGGCGCGCCGGCCGGCGTCGGTGCTCGACCATCAGGAGGAGGGCCCGGGGGGCCAGTTCATGCTGGTGTGACGGTCCCCCCGGCAGGGTCCGCCGTGTCGAAGGAGTCGAGGAGCCGGGCGATGGTCAGGGCGAAGATCTCGTCCGGGTCGGCGGGGGCCGCGGACTCGGCGAGCAGCGCGGCGAGGTGCGGGTACCGTCCGCTCGCCGCCTGGCCCATGAGGTAGGCGCCGCGCACCGCCTGTTCCTCCTCCTCGGTCCACGGCAGGCCGCGGGCGCGTTCGGCGATGGCCTGTTCGTTGCGGACGGTGGCCATGACCGTGCCGTTGACCATCGCGATGAGCTGCATCTTGAGTCCGGCGGGCACGTCGAGCGGGACCAGGCAGCCGAGGCACCACTCCAGGTAGCGCAGGGCGTTGGGGCTGAAGCCGTAGGCGGTGGTCATGACCCGGGAGAGCCACGGGTGCCGGTACATGATCGCGCGGGTCTGGTGGGCGAGGTCGGTCATGTCGGCCCGCCAGTCGCCGCTGGGCCGGTCAGGGAAGGCGTACTCGGCGCTCGCCGCGTCGACCATCAGCTCGTACAGGTCCTCCTTGCGGGGGACGTAGTTGTAGAGCGACATGGTGCCGCAGCCGAGTTCGGCGGCGATCCGCCGCATGGAGACCGCGTCGATGCCGTCGGCGTCCGCGATGCGGACGGCGGCGTCGACGACGTCCTGCCGGCTGAAGGCCGGTTTGGGGCCTCGGCCGGCGCGCTCGGGGCGCGCCCAGATCACTTCGGGTTCGGCCGCTCGGCCCGCCATCTCATCACCTCGCCTCCATCGTAGTTACGTACACCGTACGTAGTGAGGTACGGTGCCCTCATGACAACTACGTACGCTGTACTTAGTGAGGGTCTGGAGAAGCGGTACGGCGAGGTCCACGCGCTGCGCGGGCTCGACCTCGCCGTCGCCGAGGGCACGGTCTGCGGCCTCCTCGGCCCCAACGGCGCCGGCAAGACCACCGCCGTCCGGATCCTCACCACGCTCCTCGCGCCCGACGCCGGCAGCGCCCGGATCGCCGGCCACGACCTCGTCCGCGACCCCGCCGCCGTACGCCGCCGGATCGCCGTCACCGGCCAGTACGCCTCCGTCGACGGCGACCTCACGGGCGCCGAGAACCTGCGCCTCTTCGCCCGGCTGCTGCGGCTCCCGCGCGCCCGGGCCGACGAGCTCCTGGAGGAGTTCGGCCTCACCGGCGCCGCGGACCGGCTCGCCCGCACCTACTCCGGCGGCATGCGGCGGCGCCTCGACCTCGCCGCGAGCCTCCTCGCCCGCCCGTCGGTCCTCTTCCTCGACGAGCCGACCACCGGCCTCGACCCGCGCAGCCGGGAGGCCGTCTGGGACGCCGTCCGGGGGCTCTCCGGCCAGGGCACGACCGTGGTGCTCACCACCCAGTACCTGGAGGAGGCGGACCGGCTCGCCGACGACATCGTCCTCGTCGAGGACGGCCGGGCCGCCCACCGCGGCACCCCCGCCGAACTCAAGGCGCTCGTCGGCCACCGCGCCGAGGTGGTCCTCGCCGGGGCCGGGCCGCTGGAGCCCGCCGCCGCGGTCCTCGACCGGCTGACCGGCTCGTCCCCGGTCCTGGACGCCGAACGCCGCACCGTCGGCGCGGTGACCACCGACCCCACCCTCACCCTGCCCCGGCTGGTCCGCGAGATCGACGCCGCCGGGATCCACATCGTCGACGCCTCGCTGCGTCCGCCCACCCTCGACGAGGTGTTCCTGCGCCTCACCGGACGGAAGGAGACCGCCGCGTGAACGCCCTGGCCCTCGAAGGGGCCGCCCTGGCCGGCCGCAACCTGCGGCGCGTCCGGCACGCCCCCGCCCTCACCCTCATGACGATGACGATGCCGATCGTCTTCCTCCTCTTCTTCGGCTACGTCCTCGGCGGGGCGCTCGCCATGCCCGGTGCCGAGTACCGCTCCTTCCTCGTGCCGGGCCTGCTCGTCGCGACCGCCGCCGGCGGTCTGATGACCGGCATGTTCCAGGCCGCCCAGGACACCCACCGGGGCGTCACCGACCGCCTCCGCACCCTCCCGGTGGGCCGGGCCGCCGTGCCGCTCGGGCAGGCCGCCGCCGACCTCCTGGTCAGCGCCGTCGGGATGGTGCCGCTCGTCCTGGTGGGGCTCGCGATGGGCTGGCGGATCGAGGGCTCCGCCCTCGACGCCCTCGGCGCCTTCGGTCTGCTGCTGCTCTTCCGCTCCGCCGCCACCTGGGCGGGCATCCTCCTCGGCCTCGCCTCCGAGAGCGAGGAGGCGGCCGGACAGCTCGGCGGCGCCACCTTCATGCTGCCGCTGCTCTCGAACGCGTACATCCCCACCGACGGCATGCCGGGATGGCTGCGGACGGTCGCCGAGTGGAACCCGATCTCCGCCGTCACCACCGCCGTGCGCGCGCTCTGCGGCAACGCCCCCGTGCCGGACGGCGCCGCCTGGCCGGTGGCCCACCCGGTGGCGGGCTCGCTGCTCTGGTCGCTCGGCCTGATCGCGGTCCTCGCCCCGCTCGCGGTCCGCCGGTACGGGCGCCGCTGAGTCCGGCCCCGGCCGGGCGCGGCCGAAGCGCCCCCGAGCGGGCGGCGTGACCCAGATCCCGGTGACAGCGGCCGCCCGGGCGCGGTAGGCAGGCGGGCATGAGCACTCAGCCACTCCCCCTGGACGGGATCACCGTCGTCTCCGTCGAACAGGCCGTCGCCGCGCCCTTCGCCACCCGGCAGCTGGCCGACCTCGGCGCCCGGGTCGTCAAGGTCGAGCGCCCCGACGGCGGCGACTTCGCCCGCGGCTACGACACCGCGGCCCGGGGACTGGCCTCGCACTTCGTCTGGTGCAACCGCGGCAAGGAGTCGGTCGCCGTCGACCTGAAGGAGCCGCGCGGCCGGGAGCTGGTGGGGCGGCTGGTGGCGGACGCGGACGTCTTTGTGCAGAACCTCGCGCACGGGGCGGCGGCCCGGCTCGGCCTCGACGCGGCCACGCTCTGCGCCGCGCACCCCCGGCTGATCGCCGTGGACGTCTCCGGGTACGGCCCCGACGGCCCGTACGCGCACCGGAGGGCGTACGACATGCTCGTGCAGTGCGAGACCGGGCTCGTCTCGGTCACCGGCACCCCGGAGCAGCCCGTCAAGTCCGGCATCCCGGCCGCCGACATCGCGGCCGGGATGTACGCGTACACGGGTGTCCTCGCCGCCCTCGTGCGGCGCGGGACGACGGGCCGGGGCGGGCCCGTGGAGGTCTCGCTGTTCGACGCGCTCGCGGAGTGGATGGGCCACCCCCTGCACCACGGGGCGCACGGAGGCGAGGCCCCGGCGCGCACGGGGCTCGCGCATGCGGTGATCGCCCCCTACGACGCCTATCCGACGGCGGACGGCTCCCAGGTGCTGCTCTCGGTGCAGAACGACCGGGAGTGGCGGCGGCTCGCCGAGCGGGTCCTCGGCCGGCCGGAGCTCGCCGACGACCCGGCGTTCGCGACGAACGCGGCACGGGTCGCGGGCCGGGCGGCGACCGACGCGGCCGTCGCGGCGGCGCTCGGCGCGCTGCCGGCCCAGGAGGCGGTACGGCGCCTGGACGCGGCCGGCATCGCCTGCGCGCGGCTCAACTCGGTGGCGGAGCTGGTACGGCACCCCCAGCTGGCCGCGCGGGACCGCTGGCGCCCGGTGGACTCCCCCGTCGGCCCGCTGCCGTCCCTGCTGCCGCCGGTCGTCTTCCCCGACGCCCCCGAGGCGCCCATGGGCCCGGTCCCGGCCCTCGGCGAGCACACGGACACGGTCCTGGCCGCGCTGGGCGTGCCGGCCGCGGAGCTGGCGGAGCTGCGGGCGTCCGGCGTGATCGCCTGACGGCCCCCGCGGCCGGGTCCCCGGGGGCACGACGGAGCGCCGGACGGGCGGGGACGCGTCCGGCGCTCTCGGCGTGCGGGTGTGTACAGGTGGCGGGCAGGCCTGGGGCAGGCCTAGTGGCGGGCGCCGAAGAGGGTGCGGCGGAGGCGGCGGAGCGGGGCGAAGAGCGAGACGCGCGCGCGGCCGCCGTGCGGGCTCTGGGCCGGCGTCTCGTGCCGACGCGCCGTCAGTTCGCGCATGAGCAGCGTCGCCTCGGCCACCTCGCGCTGGGGCACGGCGGGACCGCCGAGCACCGCGAGATGGCGGTCGAGGCGCGAACTGGTCGCACTGCTCCCGCAGGTGATGGCAGGCACGCGCGGCCTGCTGCGCATCGTTATCTGTTCCATGTCACTCCCCACCCGTACGAGGGCACCCGGCCCGGGCAGGTTAACCCTATCGCCCCACAGTGACACGCGTGTATCCCGCCGACGGGATTCACCACACTCGTACGGGGGTTGACGCTCACTCTCCGAATCCATCTGATTCCAGGGCGAGTTGGACAGCGTTCGAACACCTGCCGAACCGTCATGAACCATCCTGCCCTCCTCCCCTCCACCCCCGCCCCCGCCGTCCGGTGTGATCTACGCCACCGAGGTCCGTCCGGGTGGGTCGCCACCCGGCGGGGGCGCGGCTACCGTGGGTCCATGACGCTGATCGCGGGCCGTTACCGGCTGCTCGACGCCCTCGCGGAGGGCGCGGCGGGAATCGTCTGGCGCGCCCGGGACGAGGCGCTCGGCCGCGAGGTGGCCGTCAAGGAGGTGCACGCCCCGCCGGGAACTCCGGAGGGCGCGGAGCCGGCGCTGTACGCGCGGGTGGAGCGCGAGGCGCGGGCCGCGGAGTCGATCGCGGACCCGGGCGTGGCCGAGGTGTACGACGTGGTCGTGGAGCGCGGCCGGCCGTGGATCGTGATGGAGCTGGTCCGCGGGCTGACGCTGGCGGAGACCCTGGAGGCGGACGGGCCGCTGCCGGACCGGGAGGCGGCGCGGGTCGCGCTCGGGGTGCTCGCGGCGCTGCGGGCGGCACGGTCGGCCGGTGTCCCCTATCGCGAACTCGGCCCGGACCGGGTGCTGCTCGCCAACGACGGACGCGTGGTGGTGACGGGCGTGGCGACCGGGACCTCGGCGCCGGGCGACGCGCCGGACGCGCCGCCGCCGGGTCCCGAGGAGGACGCGCGGTCGCTGGCCGCGCTGCTGGGCGGGATGGTCGCCGATCCCCGTTCGGGACCGCTGGCGCCGGTGGTGGCGGGCCTGGCCGACCGGGACGCGGGCGTGCGGGCCGGGGCCGTACGGGTACTGGAGCGGGTCGCCGGGGCCGGGGAGCGGCCGAGGGGCGAGGTGACGACCGAGGGGCGCGGGCCGGAACGCGGGCCGGGGCGGCCGGAGGATCGGGAGCACGAGGGACCGGGTGGAGTGCGCGGGGCGCGTACGGAGGAGCGCGCGGGCGCGGTGCGGCGGCGGGGGCCCCGGCGGGGCGTGGTCGTCGCCGCCGGCGTCGTGGGGCTGCTCGTGATCCTGGGGGCGCTGGTCTGGCAGGCCGTCAGGGACGACGATCCGGGCGCCGGTCCGGGCGGGGGCGGGGCTTCGAGCACCGCTCCTGCCGTTCCCGGCGCCGCGGGTACGGGTGCGGAGGTGGGGGGACCCGCCGCTACGCCGCGCTCCTGAAGCTCGGCAGGTAGCCGCCCGACTGGCCGGCGGCCGTCGGGTGGTAGGACTCGCCGATGTTGAGCCAGTTGACGCTGTGCAGCCAGGCCGAGCCGGAGCAGATCTCGTGGCCGGTGAAGGCCGGGACGACGCTGGAGAAGGCGAAGCCGTGGTCGGCGGCGCGCTTGGCGACGGCCGCGTTGAGGTGGTCGGAGGCGCCGTTGATGGCCGCGCGCTCGGTCTCGCTGAGGCCGGCGATGCAGCTGCCGCCCAACTGGTAGAAGCGCGGGTAGCCGAGGACGACGACCCGGGCGGCCGGGGCCTTGGCGCGAATGGCGTTGTACACGGAGTCGAGGCGGGCGGGGAGGGTCGAGTCGACGTAGGCCTTCGCCTGGTTCACCCGGTTGACGCAGGTGGACTCCGACTGGAGCACACAGGTCGTCATGACGTCGGCGAAGCCGGCGTCGTTGCCGCCGACGGTGAGCGAGACGAGGTCGGTGGCGGAGGTGAGCGGGCCGAGCTGCTTGGTGGTGACGTCGGTGGTGACGGCGCCGGAGCAGGCGGTGAAGGCGAAGGACGAGGGGGCGTTGGCGTTGGCCCAGAGGCGCGGGTATGCCTTGGTGGAGCGCTTGCAGTCGCCGCTGGCGCTGTCGTAGCTGCCGGCGCCGACGCCGGAGGAGTACGAGTCGCCGAGGGCCACGTAGTCGACGGCGGCGGACTCGGCGGCGTGCGCGGCTCCCGCCCCGGTCAGGGCGAGGACGGAACCGAGCAGGAGCGAGGACGCGAAGGCCGCGAATCGCGACAGTTTCATGGAACCTCCCTGTAGCAGGATCTCTGCGCTACCAGGAAGTAGCATCGGATCCGGTTTTCCGGAAGTGTTCATGTCAAAACTGACCCTGGAGAGTGAGTGAACATCCCTCAGAGACCGTCGGTTTCCGGCCACCTGAGGAACCGTAGGATCCGCTTCCGCGCGTGCGATCGAACGGGATCACGACCCAGGCGCCCACGCCCGCACAGGAACACGGCGGAACCCCACCGCCCCCACCCCGAAAACGGATTGATCGAATCCGATCGCCAAGAGAGCTTCGACGAGCGTCAATCGCTCGCCAAAGTGTCAGAAACCGGGCCGCACCAGCGGGACTTGCCATACAGTCCCATTCATCAATACCGTCGTACATCTCACCCGCATCGGTCCATCGGCACAGCGGCTCTAGGGGAGACGCCGACCAGTCGAGGGGTCCCGGAGCGGGGCGCGGTAGGGGGGTGCCGTGCTCGGTGTGTCCGTATGCGCCGAGTCGCGGGTACCGCGCGGCCAGTCATGCCAACTCGCAGGTATCGCAAGGAGATCGCTTCCGTGCGGGGATGGCGAGAACCCCCCTTTCGCACCGGACACACGACCGGGCCGCCCAGGGGTTGGGCCGCCCACCGGACGAGAGGGAGACCGACCCAATGAGCTCGTTCCTGCGCCCGGCCGCCACGGGCCGAGAATTCACCGAGCCGAGTCGAATAGCGGCCCAGTACCGGGCCATCACGTCCCATCTGGCGATCACTCCGCCAGTAAGTGTCGTCATTCCCGCGATGAATGAGGCGGAAAATCTTCCGTACGTGTTCAAGACACTGCCGGAATGGATTCACGAAGTCGTCCTCGTCGACGGAAATTCGACGGACGACACCGTCGAGGTCGCCAAGGAACTCTGGCCCGGCGTCAAGGTCGTCAAGCAGGTCGGAAAGGGCAAGGGCGACGCCCTGATCAGCGGCTTCGCCGCCTGCACCGGCGACATCATCGTCATGGTCGACGCCGACGGCTCGGCCGACGGACAGGAGATCGTCTCCTACGTCTCCGCCCTCGTCGGCGGCGCCGACTTCGCCAAGGGCTCGCGCTTCGCCAACGGCGGCGGCACCGACGACATGACCGGCATCCGCCGGCTCGGCAACTGGGCGCTCTGCTCCCTCGTCAACCGCAAGTTCGGCGCCCGCTACACCGACCTCTGCTACGGCTACAACGCCTTCTGGAAGCACTGCCTCGACAAGATCACCCTCGACTGCACCGGCTTCGAGATCGAGACCCTGATCAACATCCGGGTCGTCAAGGCCGGCCTGAAGGTCCAGGAGGTCCCGAGCCACGAGTACCTGCGGATCCACGGCGTCAGCAACCTCAACGCGGTGCGCGACGGCCTCCGCGTCCTCAAGGTGATCCTCAAGGAGAAGCGCGTCCCCCGGGCCGCCCGGGCGCTCCGCCGCCCCGCCGCGTTCTCGGTCAACGTCCCCCGGGGAGAGGTCTCTTGAGCGACCGCACGGCCCCGCCCCGCTTCTCGGTGGTGATCTGCGCCTACACGGAGGAGCGGTGGGGGGACATCCTCGCCGCCGTCGACTCCGTCCGGAAACAGTCGCTGCCGCCGCTGGAGACGCTGCTCGTCGTCGACCACAACGAGCGGCTGCTCCACCGGCTGACCGAGGAGTACGCGGACGACCGCGAGGAGGTGCGGGTGCTCGCCAACGCGGGCCCCCGCGGCCTCTCCTCCGGCCGCAACACCGGGATCGCCGCCGCCCGCGGCGAGTTCGTCGCCTTCCTCGACGACGACGCGGTGGCGGAGCGCGACTGGCTCCACCACTTCGCGGCCGGCTACGAGGACCCGGAGGTCGTCGCCGTCGGCGGGCGCACGCTGCCCGTCTGGGCCTCCGGCCGCCGGCCCGTCTGGTTCCCCGAGGAGTTCGACTGGGTCGTCGGCTGCACGTACCGGGGGCTGCCCCCGGGCCGGGTGCGGGTCCGCAACGTCCTCGGCGGCAACGCCTCCTTCCGGCGCGCCGCCTTCGACGCGGCGGGCGGCTTCGCCACCGGCATCGGCCGGGACGGCGACCGGCGCCCGCTCGGCTGCGAGGAGACCGAGCTCTGCATCCGGCTGGCCGGCGCGGTGCCGGGCGCGGTCCTGCTCATCGACGACCGGGCGGTCATCCACCACAAGGTGCCGGCCGCCCGCGAGCGCTTCGCCTACTTCCGCACCCGGGTCTACGCGGAGGGCCTGTCGAAGGCCCTCGTCGCCCAGAGCGTCGGCGCGGGCAAGGGCCTGGAGTCCGAGCGGCGCTACACCAGCCGGGTGCTGCCCGCCGGGGTGCTGCGCGGGATGCGCGACGCCCTCCTCGGCCGGGCCGGCGGCGCGGGCCGGGCCGGCGCCATCGTCACGGGCGTGGCGCTCGCCGCCGGCGGCTACGCCCTCGGCACCCTCCGCGCCCGCCGCGGCGGCTCCCCCACCTTCTCGTGGGGCCCGATCACCCCGGAGGACGCACCCCGCAGGACCGGCACCCCGGAACCGAAGGAGGCGGCCGCGTGAGCGCGACCTCCGCCGGCGCGGGCCAGGAGGGGACGCCGAACCCCGCGGGCCCGGACCGGAACGACTCCCCCACGGGGGCGGAGCCCGGAGGCGCTCCCGAGGCCGGACGCGGGGCGGCGCCCGCAGGCGAGGCCGGGCCCGTACACGGGACGGAGCCCGTACGCGGGGCGGAGACCGTACGCGGGGCGGAGACCGTACGCCGGGCGGCGTGGTCCGGTGCTCGCGCCCGGCCCCGGGTCGGGCGTGACCTCCTGACCGAGGCCGGGCCCGAGGGTGGGCCCGAGCCCGTGCCCATCCTCATGTACCACGCCGTCGCGCCCGATCCGGCGCCGGCGACGCTGGGGCTCTCGGTGACGCCCGAGGCCTTCGCCGCGCAGATGGACGTGGTGGCCGGGCGGGGGTTCACGCCCGTGACCACGGCCGCGCTCGCCGCCGCCTGGCGGAGCGGCGGACGGCTGCCGCCCCGGCCGGTGCTCGTCACCTTCGACGACGGGTACGAGGGCGTGCACCGGTACGCCCTGCCGGTGCTGGCGAAGCACTCCTTCCCGGGCACCGTCTTCGTCACCAGCGGCTGGCTGCCCGGCCGGCACTCCACCGGCGGCGCCCTGGACACCATGCTCTCCTGGGCGCAGGTGCGCGAACTGGCCGCCGCCGGCACCGAGATCGGCGGGCACAGCCACAGCCACCCGCAGCTGGACCAGCTCGACGCGCGACGGCTGCGGTTCGAGGCACTGCGCTGCCGGGAGCTCGTCGGCGAGGAGCTCGGCACCGCGCCGGACTCCTTCGCCTACCCGTACGGCTACTCCAGCCGCCGGGTGCGGGCCGCCGTCCGGGAGGCCGGCTTCGCCCAGGCCCTCGCGGTCGGGAACGCGCTCGCGCGCCGCCGCCAGGGGCCGTACGCCCTGGAACGGGTGACCGTGCGCCGCTCCACCACCGTCGAGGAGTTCACCCGCCTCGTCGAAGGGCGGGCCGTGGGGCGGAACTTCGCCTCCGACCGGGCGCTGACGAAGGGGTACGCGCTCGCCCGCAGGGCCCGCGGCGCGCTGCGCGGGCACTGGATCTGACGCGCGGGCACCGGGTCCCGGCCCCGGCAAAACCCGGTGCGCCGCCCGGGCGGTTGGCGGATCATGGCGGCATGCCAGACACCCCCGCCGTTCCGTCCGGGCCGCACAAGGCGCCGCTGCCGGTCGTGGTCAACCTCGACGACAGCGACTCGCCGGGCGACGTCATGGACGCGCTCTTCCTCGACCGGTTCACCACCGGGGAGCAGCCGCACTCCCACGGCCTCACCCTGGACCGGGCGAAGCCCGACGCGAGCCTGCTGCCGCCCGGCGCCCGGGTGCTGTGGGGCGCCAAGGACGAGGACCGCAGCTCGGTGCTGGCCGAGGGCGAGGGGTGGACGATCCTCTCCTCCCGCTGGAAGCACCGCGCCGACGTCACCGTGACGGCGACCGACCCCGAGCTCGCGGCGCGGATCCTCGCCGAGGCCACCGAGGGCGCCAAGGACGAGCCGGAGCCCGAGCCCGAGGACGTCACCATGGGCTTCTGGTACCTGGCGCCGCAGCGCGGCCCGCGCCGGATGACCCGCCGGATCAGCGCCGACACCTGGGACGACGCCCGGCCCAACTACACGGCGCCGGTGGCCGGGGCGATGGACCGGCTGATGAAGCTCACCCCGGACGACGTCACCGGACGGCTCCTGCTGCTGCACGGCCCGCCCGGCACCGGCAAGACCTCCGCGCTGCGCACCCTCGCCCGGTCCTGGCAGGACTGGTGCCAGGTGGACTGCGTGCTCGACCCCGAGCGGCTCTTCAACGACATCGGCTATCTGATGGACATCGCGATCGGCGAGGAGGGCGACGGCACGGAGAAGGAGCGGTGGCGGCTGCTGCTCCTGGAGGACTGCGACGAGCTGATCCGGGGCGGGGCCAAGGAGGCCACGGGACAGGCGCTGTCCCGGCTGCTGAACCTGACCGACGGGCTGCTCGGCCAGGGCCGGAAGGTGCTGGTCGGTCTCACCACCAACGAGGACCTGGAGCGGCTGCACCCGGCGATCGTGCGCCCCGGCCGCTGCCTGGCCCGGATCGAGGTCGGACCGCTCACCCGGGCCGAGTCGGCGGCGTGGCTGGGGCGCGACGAGGGCGTGCCGGCCGAGGGCGCCACGCTGGCGGAGCTGTTCGCGCTGCGGCGCGGGGCCTCCCCCACCGAGCTGCCGGAGCAGCGCTCCCCCGCCCCGGGTCTGTATCTGTGAGGGGGGTCCCCCGGGGCCGGACCCCGGGCGGACCACCCGTCCCGTCACTCGGAGTCGTACGCGGCCCGCAGCGCGTCCCGTACCGCGGCCTCGGCCTCGTCACGGGTGAGCCCCAGGCGGTAGGCCTCCTCCGCGTACTGCGCGGCGGCGGAGGCGGCCCGGCGGCTGGCCGCGTCACCGGCCGCCGCGACGAAGGTGCCGTGCCGGCCCCGGGTCTCGATGACCCCGTCGGACTCCAGCGCCTTGTACGCCTTGGCGACCGTGTTCGCGGCGAGCCCCAGCTGCTCCGCTAGTCCCCGGACCGTCGGCAGCTTGTAGCCGACCGGGAGTCCGCCCGACCGGGCGCGTTCCGAGATCTGGGCGCGCAGCTGTTCGTAGGGGGCGGTGGTGGACTGGTGGTCCACGGCGAGTGTCAGTGTCACCCACCCGATTCTGCCCCCACCCCGCCGGAAAATGGGAGGCGGCGGCGCGGCCCCGGCCGTAGCGTGCGGCCCCATGACTGTGATCGTCCGTGACGTACGGCCCGACGACGCCGAGGGATTCGCCCGCGTCCGGCGGGCCGCCCTCCCCTACCTGCTGGCCACCGCCGAGCAGCTGGCCTTCGACTGGGCCCATGCCCACCCCGACGCCCACGCCCGGCCGCTGGTAGCGGTGACCGAGGACGGCGAGGTCATCGGGACCGCGCAGGTCTCGGTCGCCCACGACTCCCCGGAGCCCGGCATCGGCCGTCTCAACGTGTACGTGGACCCGGCCCGTCAGGGGCTCGGCGCGGGCACGCTGCTGGTGCGCACCGCCGAGGAGCACCTGACCGAGCGGGGGGCGACGACGCTCTACAGCTGGGTCCTCGACGAGCCGGCGAACCGGGTCTACGCGGAGCGGCGGGGCTACGCGCCGAGCCGTTCCGCGCACTTCCTGCGGCTGGACCTGACGGCGGGCCTGCCGCCGCTCGGGACGCCGCCGGCCGGTGTCGAGCTGCTGTCGGCCGAGGAGTTCGGGGCGGACCCGCGGCCGCTGTTCGAGCTGGACGCGGCGACGACCGCGGACGAACCGAGCGATGTGGTGGTCGAGTTGGACGACTACCCGCACTGGCTGGAGACGACCTGGAACCACCCGCTGCACGACCGGGCGCTGACGACGGTGGCGGTGGTGGACGGGGTGCCGGCCGCGTTCAGTGCCGCGCAGACCGACGGGCTCGGGCGGTACTCCTCGGGGATGACGGGCACGGCCCCGGCCTTCCGCGGGCGCGGGCTCGCCAAGCTCGCCAAGAACGCGTCGCTGCACCGGGCGCGGGCGGCGGGCTGCGTGGAGGCGTTCACCGGGAACGACGCCGGGAACGGGCCGATGCTGGCGATCAACGAGTGGTTCGGGTACGAGATCGGGGCGACGGAGGTGCGGTATGTCAGGGCGCTCGGTTGAGGTGGCGCTGTGGAAGGCGGGGCGGCTGAAGATCCGCTACCCGGCCGAGGTGGTGACGGAGTCGGCGAACCGGCTGTCGGTGCGGGCCCCGTGGGCGGCGCCGGGGGTGCGGGACTTCGGCTTCGTGCGCTTCGAGCCGGGTGACGTCTTCGTCGAGCACTACTGGGCCGACCGCTGGTACACGGTCAAGGAGGTGTGGTCGGCGGAGGGCGCGCTCAAGGGCTGGTACTGCGACATCACCCGGCCGGCCGGGTTCGGGGCGGCCGGGGTGACGGTCGAGGACCTGGATCTGGACCTGTGGGTGTCGGCGGACGGCAGCGAGGTGCTCCGGCTCGACGAGGACGAGTTCGCGGCGAGCGGGCTCGCCGTCTCCGATCCGGAGGCGGCAGAGCGGGCCGTGGCCGCCCTCGACGAGCTGGAACGGCTGGGCCGCCGGGGCCTGGTGGAGCTGCTCGCGGCTAGTTGAGCGTCACCCTGGACTCCTCCCTGGCGAGGAAGCCGGGCGTGGGCAGGCCGAGGTCGCCGGTCGGGGTGAGCTGCGTGAGGGTGCCCTCGACGCGGGCCTCGCCTGGCTGGTAGGCGGGGTCCTTCACCACCGCGGTGTTGGTCCAGGTGCGCAGCAGCCCGTCGCAGACGGCCCGGGTGCCGCCGATCCCGGCGGAACGGTCCTGCTGGCGGAGGGTGGAGCTGACGAAGACCGGTCCGGCGCTGTCGTCGAGGCAGCGGTAGGTGCCGGAGAGGGTGACGGTGCCGTCGGCGCCGAGGAGGCCGGCCGGGTCGACGGTGAGGAAGTCGGCGAGCCGGGCGGCGGGGTCGGCGGCCGGGCCGTCCGCCCCTCCCGCGTGGGCGAGGGGGGCGGCGGCCGCGGCGAGGAGCGCGGCGGCGGCGAGGGCGAGTCGGACGCGCATGGGGGGGGTGTCCCTTCGACGTGGGGGGAGACTTTCGCCCGCCAGGGATACCGGATCCGGCCGCGCGTTGTCCGAAACTCACTCCTTCATCGGCGCGTTGGGCCTTCTATATCGTCGTACGACTCCGCGGCCCGGGCCTCGCCGCGCCGGCGGGCCAGCGCCTTCCGCAGCGGCTGCCACACCAGCAGGAGCAGCACGACCGCGTAGACGGTCACCGCGAACGGGGTGTTCACCAGGCCGGTGACCGCGCCGTCGCTGATCTGGAGGGCGCGGCGCAGCTGCTGTTCGGCGGCCGGGCCGAGGATGACGCCGATGACCGCCGGCAGCACCGGCAGGCCGTACCGGCGCATGCCGAGGCCGAGGAGGCCGACGACGAGCAGGACGACCAGGTCGAGGGCCTCGCCGCCGACCGCGTACGCCCCGACGGCGGCGAAGAACAGGATGCCGGCGTACAGGTACGGGCGCGGGATGCGCAGCAGTTTCGCCCAGACGGGCGCGAGCGGCAGGTTGAGAGCGAGCAGCAGCACCATGCCGACGAAGAGCGAGGCGATCAGGCCCCACACCAGTTCGGGCTCCCGCTCGAAGAGCAGCGGGCCCGGCTGGATGCCGTACTGCTGGAAGGCGGCGAGCATCACCGCGGCGACGGCGGTCGTCGGCAGGCCGAGCGTCAGCATGGAGACGAGGGTGCCGGCGGCGGAGGCCGAGGCGGCCGACTCGGGACCGGCGACGCCCTCGATGGCGCCCCTGCCGAACTCGTCCTTGTGCTTCGAGAGCCGCTTCTCCGTCACGTACGACAGGAAGGTCGGGATCTCCGCGCCGCCGGCCGGGATCGCGCCGAACGGGAAGCCGAGGAACGGGCCGCGCAGCCACGGCTTCCAGGTGCGCCGCAGGTCCTCGCGGCCCAGCCACGGGCGGCCGACGGGGACGGGCCGGCCCGCGGTGCGGCGCAGATGGGCGGCGACCCACAGGGCCTCGCCGATGGCGAAGAGGCCGACCGCGACGATGACGACGTCGATGCCGTCGGCGAGCTGGAGCGAGCCGAAGGTGAGCCGCTGCTGGCCGGTGAGCTGGTCGAGGCCGACCAGGCCGAGGGTGAGGCCGATGAGCAGGGAGGCGACGCCGCGGATCCGGGAGGAGCCGAGGACCGAGGTGACCGCGATGAAGGCGAGGACCATCAGGGCGAAGTAGTCGGGGGCGCCGATGTCGACGGCGAGGGCCGCGACGGTCGGGGCGAGGACGACGAGCAGCATCGTGCCGATCATGCCGCCGGCGAAGTGGCCGATCGCGGCGGCGGCGAGCGCCTGCGCGCCCCGCCCCGCCTTGGCCATCGGATGGCCCTCCATCGCGGCGACGACGGCGGCGCTCTCGCCGGGGGTGTTCAGCAGGATCGAGGTGGTGGAGCCGCCGAACATGGCGCCGTAGTAGATGCCGGCGAACATGATGAACGCGCCGGTCGGTTCCAGGCCGTACGTCACCGGGAGCAGCAGGGCGACGGCCATCGCGGGGCCGATGCCGGGCAGGACGCCGATCGCGGTGCCGAGGAGCACGCCGACGGCGGCCCACAGCAGGTTGACCGGGGTGAGGGCGGTGGCGAAGCCGTCCATCAGGGAGGTCAGGGAATCCATGGGTCAGAGCACTCCCATCAGCGGGCCGCCGGGCAGCGGGACGCCCAGCAGCCGGTCGAAGACGCCGTAGGTGAGGAGGGAGAGGACGGCCGCGATCAGCGGGTCGCGGGCGGGGTGGCGGCTGCCGAGGGCGTAGGCCGCGCCCCAGAAGAGGAGGGCGCCGGAGACCGGGAAGCCGAGCGGGCCGATGAGGACGGCGAAGCCGAGGAAGACGCCGACGAGGAGCAGCACGGTGCGCCAGTCGGCGGGGGCGTCGAGGTCGACGTCCTCGCCGCCCTCGGCCTCGCCGCGGCCGCCGTGGAGCACGTCGACGGCGAGGAGGACGGCGACGGCGAGCAGGCCGCAGCCGACGAGCAGGGGGACGGTGGCGGGGCCGACGGGGCCGCGGGCGGAGACGTCGACGTCGAGGGTGAGGGCGTCGGTGAGGACGAGGACGCCGAGGAGCAGCAGCAGGGCGCTGACGCCGAGCTCGGAGCGGTCGCGCAGCCACGACTTCCGGGGGGTGGTCACAGTCCCAGCTCCTTCAGCACCGTGTCGACGCGGGCGTTCTGTTCGGTGAGGAAGGCGCCGAACTCCTCGCCGGGCAGGAAGGCGTCGGTCCAGCCGTGCGTCTTCAGCGACGCGCGCCACTGCGGCGAGTCGTGCAGCTCGGTGACGAGGGTGACGAGCCGCTCGCGCTCGGCGTCGGTGAGGCCGGGCGGGGCGACGATGCCGCGCCAGTTGGTGAACTCGGTGTCGAGCCCCGCCTCGCGGAGGGTGGGGGCGTCCAGGCCGGGGACCCGCTCGGCGCCGGTGACGGCGAGCAGGCGCAGCTCGCCGGCCTTGATCTGGTCGAGGTACTCGCCGACGCCGGAGACGCCGAAGGCGACCTTGGAGCCGAGGATGGAGGCGAGGAGCTCGCCGCCGCCGTCGAAGGGGATGTAGTTGACCTCCTTCGGCGGGATGCCGGCGGCCTGGGCCATCAGCATCGGCGCGAGGTGGTCGGGCCCGCCGGGCGAGGACCCGCCGCCGACGGGCAGCTTCCCGGGGTCCTTCTTCCAGGCGGCGAGCAGGTCCTGGATGGTCCGGTACGGGGAGTCCTTGGAGACCACGACGATGTCCTGCTCCTCGGTGAGCCGGGCGATCGGGGTGGTGTCGGCGAGGGTCCTGGGGGTCTTGTTGGTGTGGACGGCGCCGACGACGCCGAGCCCCATCGACATGGCGACGCGGCCGTCGCCGCGCTCGCCGACGAGCCGGGTGAGGCCGACGGTGCCGCCCGCGCCGGGCAGGTTGAAGACCTCGATGTCGCCGGTGAGCCCGGCCTCCTCGGCGTTCTTCGCCGCGGTGCGGGCGGTGATGTCGTAGCCGCCGCCGGGGGTGTTGGGGACCATGAACCTCAGGCCGGGGATGTCGGTGCCGGTGTCGGGGCCGCTGCCGGGGGTGAGCAGCGGCGGCCCCGCGAGCACCAGCAGCGCCGCCCCGAGCAGGGCGAAGGGGGTGCGAAGACGCAACGCGGCCGCCTCTCGGTGGTTGGGTGGACGAGTGTGATGGGGGGAAGTGCCCACATGTTGCCCGCGCGTGAGGAAGCTGTCGCTCTTCCGCAACCAACGGACGTTGTGGTCCTTGTGGTCGCGACCTACCGTGTCCGGCGTGACGAAGGTGCTGGTGGTCGACGACGACTTCATGGTGGCCAAGCTGCACAGCCGCTATGTGTCGGCCGTGCCGGGCTTCTCCGTCGTCGGTGTCGCGCACACCGGCGCGGAGGCGCTGCGCGCCGCGCACCGGCTCCGCCCCGACCTGGTCCTCCTGGACATCTTCCTGCCCGACATGGACGGCATCGGCGTCCTGCGCGAGCTGCGCGGCGCCGGACTCGCGATGGACGCGCTCTTCATCACGGCCGCCAGGGACGCGGGCATGGTCCGCGCGGCGCTGCGGGCCGGCGCCCTGCACTACCTGATCAAGCCCTTCAACCAGGCCGCCCTCCACGAGCAGCTGCGCCACGTGGCCTCCCTCAGCACCCGCCTCGACGGCCTGGACGAGGCGCGGCAGGAGGACGTGGACCAGATCTTCGGCACCCGCCCCCGCGGCTCCCGCGAGCTCCCCAAGGGCCTGGCCGCGCACACGGCGGAGCTGGTGGAGGGCATCCTGCGGGCCCACCCCGAGGGCCTCTCGGCCACCGAGTGCGCGGAGGCCGGCTCCCTCTCCCGCGTCAGCGCCCGCCGCTACCTGGAACACTTCGCGGCCACCGGCCGCGCCGAGGTGACCCTGCGGTACGGGGGGACGGGGCGGCCGGAGCGGCGGTACCGGGCGGCGGGGTGAGGGTCACGAGGGGCGGGCGTTGAACACCGAGGGACGGCCCGGAACGAAGCGCTCGTACCCGGCGACGGCCTCACGGGCGTGAGGCAGCACCTCCAGCGGCCTGTCCGTCACCCGGCGGAGCGGCCGATGTGCTGGTCGCGGCCCGCCTGGTAGACGCGGGCGTGCCCGGAGGCGGTGGCGTGCTGGGTGACCGCGGGGGTGTCGGGGAGGGACGGCCCGAGTTCGTCGAGGAGCGAGCGGAGCATCGCGGCCTCCTCCGGGTGGGCCACGAGCAGCCGCCGGATGCGGCCCTGCCACTCCACGCCCAGTTCGCCGTCGGTGTCGGTGTCCCCGGCCTCCCGCGCGGCCAGCAGGTCCGTGCGGGTCGCCTCCAGTTCGGCGGAGATCGCCTCGGCGCGCTCCGGTTCGGCCCGGCGCCACAGCGAGGTGATGCCGTCGCTGACGCGCTGCCACGCCTCGGTGGTCAGCAAGCCGATCAGGGTCGTCCCCGCCGTGCTCGCGAGCACCGCCAACTCCGCGTCCATGAACCGCCCCTCCCGCCGGTCGCCTGCCGACTCCAGCGTATCCAGGCGGACTTGGCGGCCACAGGGGTTTCCCGCCTTCCGTGATCACCGGATCCGGGGTTGCCTGAGCCGCTTCTTAGCGGACGCCTCTAGAGCGGGAGGCGAGGATGCGGAGCAGGGCCACGAGCGTGCCGGAGCCCATGAGCTTGCCCTCGGTCATCAGGCGCGGGATGTCGTCGAGGGGGATCCAAGCCACCTCGCCGGCCTCCTCGGCGTCGCTCGGCTCGCCAACCTTCTCGGCGCCACGGGCCACGAAGACCTCATGCGGCGAGTCGACCATCCCGATCATCGGCTGGCAGCTCACCACGTGCTCGACGGGGCCGGGGCGCCGCCCCGTCTCTTCCTCGGTCTCGCGGGCCGCCGTAGTGGCCGCGTCCTCGCCCGCGTCCACGATGCCGCCGGGCAGCTCACAGCCCCACTGCTGCGGCACGAAGCGGTACCGCCACAGCATGAGAACGCGGTCCTGGTCGTCGATCACGGCCGTGATCGCCACGCGGAAGAGGCGCACGACGTGGTGCTCGAAGCGCTCGACACCGGGGGGCTCGACGTCGACCAGGTCCAGGCTCACCCACGGGTTCTCGTAGACGTGGCGGGACCCGTGGATCTTCCACGGCTCCAGCTCCGCCGGCGTCGGAACGCTCTCACCGCCGAGCACTCAGTAGGAGCTACGGTCGTGAGCCTTGATGAAGTGCTCGTTCGACAGACCGGCAAGGCGGGATGCGCTAGAAGTTTCCCTACTTCGTCAAGGCACCCGCCGCGGGCGGCCCGTCGCGCCCGGGCCTGCGCTCCTGTCTGACACCCCACTCCAGCCCGGTCGCCGTCCGCACGACTGAAAGGCCGTCCCTCTTGTTCTTGAGGAACGGCCTCACCTGTCAGAAGAGGTGCTTGTCAGCGGTTGGGTAGCCGTTGCCAATCACTTGACGCGGGGCGTAGCCGCCAGCGCCGTTGCCCTTGTAGAACCAGAGGTTGCCGTAGTCCTTGCCGACCATGAGGTCACGGCCGACCAGGTCGGGGTAGCTGTCGCCGTCGAGATCGCCGGGGGCAACCAGAGCCGTGTAGGTCTGCCAGCCGTTGCCGATCTTGGCCTGCGGAGCGTAACCGCCGGTGGCGTTGCCCTTGTGGAGCCAGAGGTCTCCGGCGCCGTCCCTGCCGATGAGGTCAGTGCGGGCGGGGTCGTTCACACCGTCGCGGGCGAAGTCTCCAGCAGCGATGAGCGTGTTGTAGTCGCCCCACGATTTGCCGACGGCGGGGGGGCCGACCTGTATGCCGGTGGGGCTGTAACCACCAGTGGCCGTGCCGGGGTAGCGCGACAGGTTACCCCCCTGGCTTACGAGAAGATCGGGGTTGCCGTCGCCGTCGGTGTCGCCGGGAGTGAGCACGTCGTCGGCGCCCTGGAACCCGCTTCCCACCTTCACGCGGGTGCTTCCTGAATACCAGCCGGTTGCCGGATCAGCCGGATATCTCCACAGGTCACCGGCCTCATCCACGGCGACCAAGGTGCTTCCCTGGCGGGAGATGTGAAGCATGTCGCGCCAGCCGAAGCCCACCTTGCACGGGCTAGCGAGGCCTCCGCCGATCTTACCGGCGTAGCGGAACAGTGCGCCGGAGGCGTCGACGCGGAAAACCGCACCCTTGGCGAGTTCCGCAGGTGTGGAAACTGCGCAGTCTGCCCAGCTGGCAGCGCCGCGCAGTTTCGCGTGATCGGAAACTGCCGCGTTGCGGGACAGCGCGTCACCCTTGACGTCCGTGAAGAACCGGGACGTCATGAAGATATAGTCGATCTTTCTCGCGTCGGCACCGTAGTGCGTGGATTCACCGGAGCGGCAGCGGGACAAGTTGAGCTCGACGCACTTCTCTTCCGTGGCCTCCGTATTGGGATTGTCCTTCTGGAAGAATTCTGTATCGGTTTCATCCACCTCCTTCATGATTCCATCAGACCCCTGATCGAAACCCGGGAACGGCTCGTAGAAGGGATCCGTTCCGGGGTTCCACGGCTGAGTGTTGAAGTCCCCTCCAAGGACCGTCGGAGTCCCGGTGCCGGTGGAATCCCATTCGGCAACCTGGGCGCCGAGCAGCCTCGCCTCGGCAGCACGGTAGGTCGCCCCGACCTCACTCTCGCCACCCCAGTAGAGGTGCACCGAGCATGCCCACATGGGCCGGTACTGGACGTATGCCTTGATGCAAGGACTCTTGATGTTCTCTGTTTCCAGGCGGCCTGTCTTGTCGGCCGGATTTTGATAGGTGTTCAGGTCCAGATCGGTATTATCGGAGTCATAGCCGTCTTCGTTCGGGGCCAGAATGCCCTTCACGAACACGGCCATCCCGTAGCCCGATTTATTCAGGCAGAGACCCGGCTCACCCTGAGAGGGGATTGTTTCCGCATAGTTGCCGACGTATCCCCGCGCCGCCAGCGTGCCCAGAATGCCGTTGTACTGGTACTCGCAGATTTCCTGAACGAATACGACATCAGCCTTCCAGCCAGTTGCCGTCGACTCCGTCTCCTCGATGACTTCACCTACTCGAAGGCCTTGATCATCGGCCTTCACGCAGGCGTTCCCGCATATGTTGTAGGTGGCGAATCTGAGTGGTGGCGCTGTGCTCGTCTCCACCACGTCTGCCGCACGTGCGGTCGGCGCATCCGTGACGCTGGCGGCGAGCAGGAAGACCAGACTTCCCAGTACGGCCAGCCCTGACCTGAGTGTTCTCACGTGATCCCTTGCGAAACCCCAGCCGATAGCTGGGCGAAGTTGAGGCGTACTGAGGTTCGACAGACCAGGACGGCGTCCCACTCGAACCGGACGTTGCTGGGCCGTCCGTGGGCCGTCCCAGGGCCGCCACCGGTAGCCACGGATACCCAACAATATCCACCTGGGAGGTGGCCTCAAGCGCTCGATTCAGCTGTACCGGGGTGTCCTCGGTGTCTCGTCACTTCCTCCGCAACAAGTAGCCGCCCGGCACCCTCCCGCTCTCGACCTCGAAGCGCCGTCCCTGAGAAGCGCTCACCTGTACCGCCCCCAGCAGGAGTCCGGAGTCCCTCACGACAGTGCCGCTGTATGGCCGGCGGCCCCTGTGTGGCTCCCCCGGAGAGCCATACAGGGAGCCCCGCACACGACACCTGGCGCATCGCTGCGAACCTCAACGGACCGTCGTGGTCAGCTGTCCCAACGCCTCGTGCCCGGCGCGCAGTCGCTTCCTGAGGGCCTTCTTAGCGGTGCCTTAAAGCGGCCCTAAGGATCGCCCTCTCCCGCTTCTCGCGGCCTTTTTCGCTCGTCCCGCGGGCTAGTTTGCTGGTCACCCCCACCTCACCCTCCCGAAGGAGTCGTCCCCCCATGACCTCACGCCGTACGCTCGCCGCCACCGCCGCCGCTCTGGTGCTGTCCGGGCTGGCCGCCGCCCCCGCCTTCGCGCACGGCTCGATGACGGATCCGGTGAGCCGGGTGGCGGCCTGTTACGCGGAGGGGCCGGAGTCGCCGTCGTCGGCGGCGTGCAAGGCGGCGGTGGCCGCGGGCGGGCCGCAGGCGCTCTACGACTGGAACGGCGTGAACATCGCGAACGCGGCCGGGCAGCACCGGGCGCTGATCCCGGACGGGAAGCTGTGCAGCGCGGGCAACGACAAGTACCGGGGCCTCGACCTCGCCCGGACGGACTGGCCGGCGTCGAAGCTGACGGCCGGGAAGCACACCTTCCGCTACAAGGGGACGGCGCCGCACAAGGGCACGTTCGCGCTGTACGTGACGAAGGACGGCTACGACGCGTCGAAGCCGCTGGCCTGGTCGGACCTGGAGGCGGAGCCGTTCCTGACGGTGACCGACCCGGGGATGCAGGGCGGGGACTACGTGTTCGAGGGGACGGTTCCGGAGAAGTCGGGCCGCCACCTCGTCTACTCGATCTGGCAGCGGTCCGACTCCCCCGAGGCGTTCTACACCTGCTCCGACGTGGTGTTCGGGGCGGAGCGGGAGAACGGTGGCGGGGGTACGGCTCCGACGACGCCGGCGGCCTCGGCCTCGCCCGCCACCGCGCCGGCCACCACCGCGCCGGCCGCCTCCGCGCCGTCCGCGCCCGCGCCCGTCGCCTCCGCGCCCTCCGACGAGCAGATCGAGGAGGGCCGGGAGCACTCCACGGTCGAGCACGGCGGGCACGGGGACGCCGACGCGTCCACGGGTCCGGAGCCGAAGGCGACGACGCAGGCGCCGCCCGCCCCCGCCCCCGCCGGTGAGGCCGTGGAGCTGGCCGAGACCGGCGGGGACGGCAGCACGCCGTACCTCGCGCTGGGCGGCGCCGGTGTGCTGGCGGTCGGTGCGGCGGTGCTGTTCGCGGCGGGCCGGCGGCCGCGGCGGGGCTAGCCGATCACCGACAGGCAGGTGGTCGGGGTGGCGTGGGCCGGGTCGAGGGCGTTGGCGACCTCGTGGAAGGTGACCCGGTCCACCGTGCCGATGGCCACGTGCTCGGAGAGGTCGAGCGCGCACTTGTCCTGGATGAGGACGTTGGTGACGTCCGGCCCCGAGAGGAACTGCGTGCGGTACGGCGTGACGACCTGGTCGTACTTGGTCGCGATGACGTGGTAGCGGACGCCGGGCACGGTGTCGCCGCCCTCGTTGAGCTTCGTGAGGAAGGCCGAGCCGGCGATCTGGTCGGCGAGGCCCGGGGTGGTCGCCTTGATGAGGTCCTCGGCGCCGGGGAAGTGCGGCAGGAGCCTGGTGAGGCCGAGCAGGGTGGTGCCGTGGTTGTCGGGGGCGATGCCGACGAGCGCGTTCACCTTCTCGGCGCCGCCGAGGAACTTGAGGTACCAGCGGGGCATCATGCCGCCCTGCGAGTGGCCGACGAGGTCGGCCTCGGGGGCGCCGGTGGCGGCGAGGACCCGGTCGACGAAGGTGTCGAGCTGTCCCGCGGACTGCTCGATGGGGCCGAGGCCGTGGAAGAAGGGCACGTTCGGCAGCTGCCCGTAGTCGAGGGAGTAGACGCAGTAGCCGCGGTTCACCAGGTAGGGGGCGAGCGCGAGCCAGTTGTCGATGGAGTTCCCGAGGGTTCCGTGGACGAGGACGACCGGGCGCGGGTGGGCGGCGGAGGGCTTGCAGGACCAGTCGTTCCAACCCCTGCTCGGCGCGTCGGCGGCCTGCGCGGCGGCGGTGGGGGCGAGGACGGCGGCGACGGCCAGGAGCAGGACGGACAGCGCTCTGGCGAGGCGCCTGCGAAGGGTCCGGGGGCTCTGGGGGTTCCGGGGCAGCATCGGGCGATCTCCTTGCGGCTCAAGGGGATTGGTGGGGGTGCTGTGCCCTGCGGTCCGGACCACAAGTGGGGATGCTCTTCAGCCAAGTTACGCACGGGTGTTACCGACTGGGAAGTTACGCGTCGGTAAAAACTGCCGTGTCGTCATCACCGTTCCGCACCGCGGGCGTTCCGCGCGGCGGCCGTTCAGGCCGCCAGCGAGCCCGGCACGATCGCCCGGGGCCCGAACTTCGCCCGGGCCCGGTCCACCACCGCCTCGATCCGCCGGGCCTTCTCGTCCGCCGGGTCGAAGGTGAGCTGGTGCGCGGCCCGTTCGGCGGGCCCGAGCCCCTCGGCGCGCAGCGCGATCCCGCGGACCCGGGCGCGCTGGAGGCCGAGGGAGTCGTGGAGGCCGTACGCGAGGGCGGTGAGCCCGGCGGTGTGGGCGGTCGGTTCGGGCAGGGCGCGGCTCCGGGCCGTGGTGCTGCGGTCGGCGTACCGCACGGTGAGCGCGAGGGAGCGGCAGACCTGGGCCTCCGCCCGCAGCCGGGCGCCGAGTTCCTCGGTGAGCGAGAGGAGCGCCCGGCGCTGTTCGGTGCGGTCGAGTTCGTCGTACGGGAAGGAGCGCTCGGCGGCCAGCGAGCGGGCGGCCGCGTGGGGCGTGACGGGGGTGCGGTCGATGCCCCGGGCCCGCTCCCACAGCTCGCGGCCTGCCTTGGCCCCGACGAGCCGCTGGAGGACGGCGAGCGGGGCGTCGGCGACCCGGCCGACGGAGTCGAGTCCGTAGCCGCAGAGGGTGCGGGCGGTGGCGCGGCCGACGCCGTCGAGGGCGGCGACGGGCCGGTCGCGCAGGAAGGCCGCCGGGTCGTCGACGGTCAGGGTGCGGCCGGGCCGGGCCTCCCGGGCGGCCATGCGGGCGAGCATCGGGTTGGGCCCGGCGCCGATGACGCAGTCGACGCCGTGGAGGGCGAGGGCCCGGACCCGGATGAGGGCGGCGAGCTCGGCGGGCTCGCGGTCGAAGTAGCGCAGCGCGCCGCGCACGTCGGCGAGCGCCTCGTGGGGCGGGGCCGCCTCCACGACGGGGGTGAACTCGCCGAGCAGGTCGACGAGCCGGGGCAGGAGCGACTCCCGCGCCGTCGGTCCGAATCGTACGCAGAGGATCATCCGGCGCTCCCGGGGCTGCTGTGCCAGAGCTTGCGCGCCGGGGTGGCGGCGCCCTCGCCGGCGGGCCTGAGGTCGGCCCAGGGGTTCATCTCGTAGCCGGTCTCCATGCGGATGCGGCGGCCGTCGTCGGTGCTCTTCCCGGGGGTGACCGCCTCCTCCGCGAGCCGCTCCCCCACCGCGTCCAGGCCGCCGGTGGCCCGCAGTTCGGCCAGTTCGGCGAGGTTCCAGGCGGCGGCGCCGACGACGCTGACGCTGCGCGGGCCGCGGCGCTGCACCACGCCCCTGACCAGGAGCAGCCAGGAGTGGAAGACGGTGTGGGCGCACCGCTCGTGGGCGTCGTCGAAGAAGGCGAGGTCGACGAGGCCGGTGCCGTCGTCGAGGGTGGTGAAGATGACGCGTTTGCCGGAGCGGATCGGCGGGGTCTGGGTGGCGGCCTTGGCTCCCGCGACGAGGACGGTCCGGCCGTGCGGGGTGGAGCGCAGGCGCTGGGCGGAGACGGCGCCGAGTTCGCGGAGGAAGGCGTGGTGGTCGCCCATGAGGTGGCGGGAGGCGTCCATGCCGAGGATGCCGAGTTCGGCGCTGAGGCGCTCCGACTCGTCGAGGTCCGGCAGGCCGACGGGCGCGGTCTTCCGGCCCTGGGCGAGCGGGAGTTGTCCGCCGTAGGAGGCGGCGCCGCGCTGGGTGCGGCGGAGTTCGGTGAGGTGCAGGAGGAGGTCGCGGCGGTTGGCGCCGAAGGCGTCGAGGGCGCCGACCTGGGCGAGGCGTTCGGCGACGGGTTTGCCGGGGCGGGCCCGCTCCCAGAAGTCGAGCAGGGAGGCGTAGGGCTGCCCGGCCTCGATGCGGGCGGATTCGGCCTCGCTGATGCCGTGGACGTCGGTGAGGCCGAGCCGGAGCCCCCACACCGGAGGTTCATCGGACACCAGTTCGATACGGTGGGCGACCGCGGACCGGTTCACGTCCAGCGGCAGCACCGGCACCCCGCGCCGCCGGGCGTCGGCGAGCAGCAGCCGCTTGGGGTACATGCCGGGGTCGTGGGTGAGCAGCCCGGCGTAGAAGGCGGCCGGGTGGTGGGCCTTGAGCCAGGCCGACTGGTAGGTGGGCACGGCGAAGGCCACCGCGTGCGCCTTGCAGAAGCCGTACGAGCCGAAGGCCTCGACGATCTCCCAGGTGCGGGCGACGACCTCGTCCGCGTACCCCCGGCGCTTCGCCAGCTGGGCGAACCACGCCTTGATCCGGCCCTGTTCCTCGGGGTGCGAGAGCCCGCGCCGCACCTGGTCGGCCTCGGCCCGGTCGCAGCCGGTCATGATCCGGACGATCTCGATGATCTGCTCGTGGAAGACGACGACGCCGTACGTCTCCTTCAGGGATTCCTCCAGGTCGGGGTGGGGGTAGCGGACGGGGGCGCGGCCGTGCCGGGCCTCGATGAAGGGGCGGACCATGTCGGCGGCGACCGGTCCGGGGCGGAAGAGCGAGATGTCCACGACGAGGTCGTGGAGGGTCTCGGGCTGGAGCCGGCCGACCAGGTCGCGCTGGCCCGGGGACTCGATCTGGAAGCAGCCGAGGGTCTCGGTGGAGCGGATCAGGGCGTACGTGTCGGGGTCTCCGGCCGGGATCGCGTCGATGTCCGGGCGGGTGCCGGTGGCGCGTCCGACCTCGGCGACGGCGTGGGCCATCGCGGACTGCATCCGCACCCCGAGCACGTCGAGCTTGAGCAGCCCGAGGTCCTCCACGTCCTCCTTGTCGAACTGGGACATGGGGATGGGGGCACCTCCCATGCCCTCAAGGCCATGGGGGACCTCGCCGCTGGTGGGGATCACGGGGGTGCGGGTGAGCAGCGAGGCGTCCGAGAGGAGGACCCCGCAGGGGTGCATGGCGATGCCGCGCGGGAGCGCGTCGAGGGCTTCGACCAGCTCCCAGAGGCGGCCGAACTTCTCGCGTTCGCCCGCGAGTTCGCGCAGTTCGGGGAGTTCGTCGAGGGCGGCGAGGGCGTCCCGGGCGCGGATGTGCGGGAAGGCCTTGGCGATCCGGTCGGTCTCGGCGGGGTCGAGGGAGAGGGCGGCGCCGACGTCCCGGACGGCGTGCCGGACCCGGTAGGTCTCGGGCATGGAGACGGCGGCGACCCGCTCGGCGCCGAAGCGGTCGATGATCGCCCGGTAGACCTCCAGGCGGCGGGCGGACTCGACGTCGATGTCGATGTCGGGCAGGGCGGTGCGGCGCTTGGAGAGGAAGCGTTCCATCAGCAGGCCGTGCTCGACGGGGTCGGCGTGGGCGATGCCGAGGAGGTGGTTGACGAGGGAGCCGGCGCCGGAGCCCCGGGCGGCCACCCGGATCCCCCTCCCCTTCACGTCGTCGACGACCTGGGCGACCGTCAGGAAGTAGCTGGCGAAGCCGTGGTGGGCGATGATGTCGAGCTCGCGGTGCATCCGGTCCCAGTAGGCGGCCCGCTTCCCGTACCCCTTGAGGAGCATGCCGGCGGCGGCCCGGGAGGCGAGGACGCGCTGGGCGGTGCGGTGCGCGGCGCCGACCAGGTGCGGCTCGGGGAAGTGGGCGGAGCCCATGCCGAGGTCGTCCTCGGGGTCGACCAGGCACGCGGCGGCGGTCTCGGCGGTCCGGTCGAGCAGCCGGCGGGCGGCGTCGGCGCGGAAACCGGCGGCCTGGGCGATCCGGTCGGCGGCGGCCGCCATCGCGGCGGTGTCCTTGAGCCAGGCCTCGCCGCTGTCGAGGCCCTTGCGGGGGTCGACGGGGACGAGCCGGCGGGCGGCGTCGAGGACGTCGGCGACCGGTCCCTGGCCGGGGTCGGCGTAGCGGACGGCGTTGGTGAGGACGGGCGTGACGCCCTGTTCGACGGCGAAGCCGAGGGTCCGGGCGGCGAGCCGCAGCGAGCCGGGGCCGGGGCCGGGGCGGCCGTGGTCGACGGCGGCGAGACGGAGCGCGTCGCCGTACCGCTCGCGCCAGGGGGCGAGCAGCCGGGCGGCCCGGTCGGGGCGGCCGGCGGCGAGGGCGCGGCCGACGTCGGAGTCGGGGCCGAGCAGCACGAAGAGGCCCTCGCCGGGGTCGGCGGAGGCGGGCAGGACGGGCCGCCCGCCCCGGGCGCGGGCGTGGGCGGCGGTGACGAGGGCGCAGAGGGAGGCCCAGCCGGTCCGGGAGCGGGCGAGGAAGACGGCCCGGGGCGCGGACTCGTCGACGAAGGCGCCGCCGCGCACGGGCACCCGGCGGGCGGAGGTCACCCCGCCACCCGAGCCACCCGAGCCACCCGAGCCACCCGAGCCACCCGAGCCACCCGAGCCACCCGGACCACCGAAACCGCCCGGCCCGCCCGAGCCACCCCGCCACCCGGTACCGGCCGAACCACCAGAGCCACCAGAGCCACCAGAGCCACCGGAACCACCGCGGCCGCCGAAGCCTCCCGACCCGCTCGCCCCGTCCGGCCCGACCGACCCGACCGACCCGCCCAGGGACTCGTGCGCGAGGTCGACGCCGAAGAGGGGGCGGATGCCCTGCGCCTCGCACGCCTTGGCGAAGCGGATCGTGCCGCCGAGGCCGTCGCGGTCGGTGAGGGCGAGGGCGTCCAGGCCCCGCTCGGCGGCGCGGGCGGCGAGGGCGGCGGGGTGGGAGGCGCCGTACCGGAGGGAGTATCCCGAGGCGGTGTGCAGATGGGTGAAGCCCGTCATGGCGCACCTCCCGCGTTTCCTGCTCCGGCGGCGCTCCCGCGCCGATATTCGTACAGACGTTCCCATCCCCGCACACCACCCTAGCCTATTTCGAACGTGCGTACGATATACGCGGCGCGGTCCACCCCCGTCAGCCGTTCGGACCCCTCCTGCCTGCGGAAACACCCCCTCGGCCGCAGCCTGGGGGGCATGAGTCTCGTCGACGAACTGAAAAGCGCCGTCACCCCCCGAGCCGCCCTGCTCGTCGTCGGGGTCTTCGCCCTCCAGCTCCTCTTCATCACCTCGTACGTCGGGGCCCTGCACGACCCGAAGCCGACCGACGTGCCCTTCGGCGTGGTCGCGCCCCCACAGGTCTCCGCCACCCTCGTCGGCGAGCTGGAGAAGCTGCCCGGCGACCCGCTCGACCCGCGGACGGTCGCCAGTGCCGACGAGGCCCGGGACAAGATCATGAACCGGGAGATCGACGGGGCCCTGATCGTGAACCCGGCGAGCCGCACCGACACCCTGCTCGTCGCCTCCGGCGGCGGCACCGTGCTCTCCTCCGCCCTGGAGAAGATCTTCACGCAGGTGGAGGAGGCCCAGCGGCGGGAGGTCCGGACGGTCGACGTGGCCCCCGCCTCGCCGCAGGACTTCGACGGGCTCTCCGCCTTCTACCTGGTCGTCGGCTGGTGCGTCGGCGGCTACATCTGCGCCGCGATCCTCGCCATCAGCGCCGGCTCCCGGCCGGCCAACCGCGAGCGGGCGGTCATCCGGCTCGGCGTCCTCGCGGTCTACTCGGTCCTCGGCGGCCTCGGCGGCGCGGTCATCGTCGGCCCGATCCTGGACGCCCTGCCCGGCTCCGTCGCCGCCCTGTGGGGGCTCGGCACCCTGGTCGTCTTCGCGGTCGGCGCGGCCACCCTCGCCCTCCAGTCGGTCTTCGGGATCGTCGGCATCGGCCTGGCGATCCTCCTCGTGGTCGTCCTGGGCAATCCGAGCGCGGGCGGCGCCTTCCCCGCGCCGATGCTGCCGCCGTTCTGGAAGGCGATCGGCCCGGCCCTGCCGCCGGGCGCCGGCACCTGGGCGGCGCGCTCGATCGCGTACTTCAAGGGCAACGACATGACCGCCTCGATGCTGGTGCTGTCCGCCTGGGCGGTGGTCGGCGCCGTGGTCACGCTGGTGATGTCCTCGCTGAAGCGGAAGCCGGAGGGCGAGCCGATCGCCACCGAGCTGGACGGGACCAAGGCCTGATCCGGAGACGTGAGGAGGCCCCCGCCGCGGCGGGGGCCGCCGCACGGGGCCCGGCGGACGAAAACGCCGAGGATGCCCGGCACAGA